>JADZBJ010000024.1 GCA_020852155.1 Saprospiraceae bacterium
CATCATTCATCATTCATCATTCACCACTACCCCTTTTTTATCAATATAAAAATACCGCCCTTGCCGACTGACGCGGGCCTTGCCGTTTCTGAATTTTTGCACGTCGTCGTAGCAGCAGATGACCTTTTGTTTTTCTATATCATAAAAACCCTTTTGGGAAGGGTCGGCGGTACTGAACACGATTTCCATACCTTCTGAAATCACCGGATTCTGGGAGCGGGTATAACCGGCGGGCAGTCCCGTTTTGGGGGCTTCTGCTGGTTTTTCGGTCTCCGTTTTTGGGGATGTCTTGACCGATTTTTCCGGTGTTTGGGCGGTGGTTTTAGGTTCAGGCTTTGTTTCAGGTTGTTTTTGTTCCGACGTACCGGACGGTACTTGCGTGGCTGCTGGCTGGCGGGTGTCACTAATTGTTGCGGTGGTGGTCGGGTTTGTTTCCGCGGATGGAAACAGCATTTCTTTCAGCGAAACGCCTATAATACCCATGATACTGGACACGATGCCCAAAATAGCAATCCAGCGCTGCCAGCGGTTGCCATTATTAGCCGGAGAAGGCTTCGGTGGGGCCTGCGCCCCGGCGGTTTGATCGGGCAGCAGCATATCAGCGGGCAAGGCCGTCGCGTAGTCTGACAGGGCGTGGCTGATTTGTGCGAACGACTGTTCATATTGTTCGCTGTTGATCAGTTTTTTACGCCAGCTGTCTTGTAAATGGCTGAAACGAGCCGACAAGGCGAGAATGTCCTTGCGCAGTTCGGTGTGTTCCGGTGCGGTAGTGACGGTCAGAAAAGCCTGAAGGGCATCGCCGAGTTGGCCGTTGGCAATGTGTTTTTCTATATGTAGCCGGGCAGAGATCATTTCATTGTTTTGGGCAAAAATAGCACGATTTGACGCGGATTTGCGCGGATTTTTACGGACAACGCGGATGACGCGGATTTTTGCGGATCACGCGGATTTTCTTAGTGTTTCTTCGTGAAAACGCGGATCACGCGGGTTTTTGCAGATAGCGCGGATTTAAAATCTTAGTGTTTCTTCGTGTTCCTTCGTGTCTTAGTGGTGAAAACGCGGATAACGCGGATTTTTGCAGATAGCACGGATCTAAAATCTTAGTGTCTCTTCGTGTTCCTACGTGTCTTAGTGGTGAAAAACATTCAAAACCGAATTCTCGCTTGCATTTTCCAGACTGCCAGATTGCCGGGTTCTGTGCCGGGCGTTACGGCTTTATGGCGACGCGTTTCTTCATAGCGCCCTTCCAGCCTTAACCAGCTGTTGACCAACCATTGCAAGTTGACGTAAAATCGCGTACCTCGTCCGGTAAAAGCCGGGATGGAAATTGCCGCGAAAAGATCATTTTCAAAGGCATACACGCGCGAATCGTAGGTGTCAGTATCAAATATGCCATAGCGCGCCGAACCCGAAACCCGCGAGCCGGGTGCTTTGACCACAGCCTCCTGATAGGCAACAAAGCCCTTGTTGGTCGGATATTCTGCTATTTTGTAAGTCGTCCATTCTGCACGGCTGCGCATTTCAATACCACCGCCAACTTTATAGGAAGCATGCAGCCGCAAACGGGCGCGTTGGTGGCTTTCCAGAAATGGAACACCCTCGCCTCCGCTGTTTTTTTGCTTGGCCTCATATTGCGCCTGTGCATATACCGTGAAATTTTTGCCTTTTTGCCACTGAATACGACCCAGGAATTCGCGGCCAACAGTTGGCGCAGAAGCATCAAATCTCAACCACGGATGCCGCCAGACATCGGCGTAAAAATTCATCTGCCAGCGGCGCGTCCAGCGGATGTCAGCGCCCATGTAGAGGCCCTGTTCGTTGGCGACGCCCGTAGTTTCGGAAAATGGATTGCCAAACGGCGCCTGATAATCGCGCCCCAGGTGCCTGTGAACAGTTGTGAAAGTCACGTGGCGATCAGCCGAAAACAGCAGCCCGTTGACGGCAGCCATTCCGCCGTTATCGCTGCGGGCGGTTTCGCCGAAGAACATAAAATTGCGTTTGCGCCACTGATAATCCAGACTGACGCCCGTCAGTTGGTCGCCCCGAAAAGCATACAGGCGATAAGGCGCTTCGGCGGGGTTGGCCGGGCGTTCGTATTGCAGGTGCAAGCCGTTGGCAGCGATATGACCAGAGCGACCCTGATAACTGACCGAGATGCCGCCCATCTGTGTGGAAATTTTTCCTTCATCTTCAATTTCAGAAGGTGTGCGATGCAGGCCGGAAGTGAGCAATGCCGTATAGGCGATTTCAGGATCATCAGCAGCATTCAGGGTCGTGTCCACATTGGCGTCGTAGCGGCGGGATGATGACAGCGCTGTGATTTCCAGGTGTTTTCCAAAATTCAGGGTCGCCGCAGCGCCACGCAGAAAATAAACTTCACCGAAGGCACTATATCCATTGATCTTTCGCCCTCCGCGGGCTACACTGACAGTTTCCGCAGATTTTCCGGGCGCAAAACCCGATTGCAGCAACAAACCTTGTCCCATACGGGCTGAAAAATCGCCCAGCGCCAGGGCCTGAATCGTACGGTTGACGTTTCGGGCAAAAAAATGCGCGCTGTAAAAGTCAAAGCCCTGCGGATTACTGGCCTTGAACAAGGCTTCACCGGGGTCGCTATCGGCGGTAAAACCAAAACTAAGACGATTGTCGAAGGTATGCTGGTATCGAATGCCGACAGTATTAGGCAGCCCTTCGGCGCGATCGGTGTCATAATTCGGATTCACGGCCCGGCCCCAGCGCAGCAGAACAGTGTTGGTTCCTTTCCATAAACCTTCGACGAGGCGCGTGTTGCGCTGATTCAGTCCTGTGCGCACTTCTGTAAAGTTGAGCAAGCGCCGGATGTCGCTGAGTTCCAGTTGTGGCACAGCCTGCAACTCTTGGGCGCTAAGGAATGGGCCATAAGTAGTGCGATATTCCAGTAGCGATGCAATTTGCAAGTCATTCAGCAGGTGCAACGTCAGGAGTTCATCGCGCGAGGCAGTGTTCAGGTTGAGCGGTTTTTGGCGATAATTTTCCATCAGTTCCACGTATTGCAGGGCATCTGATTCGGTCGCGCCGTCGTTGTCGCGAAAGAAATTTTCCAGCATTTCGACCATCGCCGGATCGTCGTTTTGGGCGAAAACGCAGAAAGGCAATCCGAAAATCAGGACGATGAGAGGAAACAACCGATGGCATAAATTTCGCAACATGGATCAGGATTTTCAGGTAATGATGAATGATGAATGATGAATGATGAATGATGAATGATGAATGATGAATGATGAATGATGAATGATGAATGATGAATTTTTTATAATTTACTGTAAATCAATTATTTGAAAAAGCAATTTACACACAGAATTAAATCAACACGGTTTGTCATCCTGAGCGTCAGCGAAGGATCTGCTACCCGCGAAGGGGAATGTTTCACTACTGTTTGGCCAGATCCTTCACTTCGTTCAGGATGACAGATTTGTTAAAGGGGGATTTGACAAAAAATCATATAAACAATTGACTTCCAATGAATTAAAAAATTCATCATTCATCATTCATCATTACTTACTTCTTTTTCGGGGTATTCGGGTCTTCAAAATCAATTTTCCCGCCCCACATGCGCATTTGCGACATGATCCATTGCTGGCGTTCCCGAATATGGCTGGTTGGCTTTTCTGCTTTGTAAATCAATGGGTTAGGCAAAACCGCCGCTAACAAGGCGGCTTCATTTCGATTGAGCGATTGGGCATTTTTACCGAAAAAATGCTGTGCCGCCGCCTCCGCGCCATAGATACCATCGCCGAATTCGATGCTATTGAGGTAGGCTGTCATGATGCGCTCTTTGCTCCAGAAAGTTTCAATCATGAAGGTAAAATACACTTCAAGTCCTTTTCGAATCCAGGAGCGGGTGGGCAGCAGGAAAACATTCTTGGCTGTCTGCTGACTGATGGTACTGGCCCCGCGTTTGCGCTTGTGGGTTTTGTTGTATTTGTAGGCTTTTTCGATGGCTTCAAAATCAAAACCTTCATGTTCCAGAAAGTCCTGATCTTCGGCGCACACTACGGCTAATTGCAGTTGGGGCGACAACTCCGAGAACGAAACCCAGTCGTGTTTCCAGCGTAGATCGCGCTCGGAATCCCACATTTGCTCCCAGGTGCGCTGAAACATCAAAGGCGTAACAATTACCGGCACAAACATATACAGGATCGTCGAACCAATAGATAAACCGAAAAACAACAGCACGGCCTTGATCGCCAGGTTGCGCAACCAACGCCCCCAAAGCAATTGACCAGACTCGTTTTTAGGAATACCACGATAAATGCGGCGCAACAAATTGGCAATGAAATTCACAGCAGCAGTAGTAATTTTAGGTGACTGCAAATGTAGAAATCTACCCGGATTTTAGTGATTTTAGTAATTGTTTAGGACAGCGCAAGAAAATTTAAAATGCCTTGAATTCAACCTTGGTACTTCATACAGATTATCCAGACCGCGTACACTTGTTTGGCGCACCGGGTTCGGGCGTGAGCACGCTGGGCAGGGCCATTGCTCTGCAAACAGGCGCTGTGTACTTCGATGTGGACGATTTTTACTGGTTTACCGACGATGAACTGCCCTATCGGCGGCGGCGAAACCCCGACCATCGGCGGAAGTTGTTGCGCGAAGCCCTGGCGCAACACCAGAAATGGGTTCTTGGCGGGTCGCTGTGCGGTTGGGGCGATGAATTTATTCCGCAATTTGAACTGGTGATCTGGTGCTGGGAAACTGTCGAAGTTCGCCTGGAACGCATCCGCGAGCGCGAAACCCGACGTTACGGGGCTGAACGCATTGCTCCCGGCGGCGATTTACATGCTGTTTTTGAAAAATTTTGCACCTGGGCTGCTGCGTACGATGAGCCGTCGGACAACCCAAGATGCAGGGATCGGGAACTGGCCTGGTTGGAAGCCCTGCCCTGCCCGGTACAGCGCCAAGTATAGCGAAACCCCAGTTTCGCTAAGTAACGCCCCAGTTTCGCTAAGCACCAGCGAAACTGGGGTTTCGCTATACTTGGCGCTGTACGGTGGCGCGGGTCATTTCGCGTTTTCCGGGCGGCCCGGGCAGCCGTTCCACTGTAAACCCCGCTTTTTTCAGGCTTCTTTTAAATTCTCCCTGTGCACAATACGTCACCAAAACGCCTTCGGGGCGCAAGGAACGGAACATTCGTCCGAATACTTCGGGCGTCCATAATTCGGGTTGTGCCTGCGGAGCAAAAGCGTCGAAATAGACCACATCAAAAGCCGATTCCTCTTCAAAATGCTCGATAGACATTCGGCGTTTGGTCAATTCAAAATACGGAGAAAACGAGTGTGGAATTTCCCAGTCGGCCGTATGCAGCCTCATGAAATCAGGTATACGCTCGGGACAACCCAGCATTTCAGGATAGTTCAATGCCCCGGCAGTTTCAGCCGTTACCGGAAAAATTTCAAGCGCCGTATAGGAAACCTGAATCTGGCTTTTTTCGGCTTCCAGCCAGGTCATAAAAGCATTTAATCCGGTACCAAAACCTGTTTCCAGGATAGAAATCTGGCGAAGTCTGGTGGTTTGATGCTGCAAACCGGCGGCAATAAAAACGTGCTCCGACTCGGTTATCGCGCCGTGTGTGGAGTGATAGGTGACACCAAATTGCCCGGATAAAATAGTGTGCGAACCGTCGTTACTGGTTATTACAGACACTTAATTGCTCAAAAACGTTAGACCAAACTGATAAACTGATTGAATACCCATTCACTTTGCCCGATGCGCAGCCACTTGTCCTGTTTTTCAAAAACATCTACAACGTCGCCCTTGTCGAGTTTGCGCAGAATCTTGAAGGTTGTGCCTGGCCCCTGGCGGGTATTGAGTTCGTTGGTGCCCACCACCGTGCCGACCTGCGACGTCAGGGGTTGAATTAGTTTGCTGTGAACCCAGCGTCCTTCTCCGAGTTCCGACCAGTCGCCCTGCTGGTCTGTGACGCGCACCAGCACGCCGTTGGGTAAGGCGTCAATAACCGGCAATCCGCCGCCCGGGCCGCTGCGCACGTTAGCGCCCGTGGGGTCAACAATCTGGCCGCGTCGTGTGGTGAAAATGGTTTCGATATACTTTTGACTGACCCAACGACCATTGCCGATACGCAACCAGCCATTGTTTTCTTCAAAATAGCGGACGGAATCATCCTTTTTTAATTTCGACAGAATGCCGTTTTGCACACCCGGGCCGCTGCGCACATTCAACTCGGAGGAAGTGACGCGGCCTTTACCCGACTGAACAGGCGCGATTTTGGCCATTTCTTTGGCAATGTCCTCTTTAAATGCGGCCCATTTGGTTTCTTCCAGCATCATTTTAGGACAGTCTTTGCCCGTTATATCAAAATGGCGGTACAGGTCATGGATCGTCAACTCATACTTATGCAGCAGGTGAGCCGCCAATTCGACCGAGTTGCGATAGGTTTTTTCCCATTTACCATCCGAATTGACGCACATTTCAAAGCCCACCAGAAAATAGTTGGGCGTCAGAACACCTTCCTTAATGCGTTCGCCATCTGCTTTGTAAAACATGGCGCCAACGTGATAACCCACTTCATTGTCGGGGATGCACTGAATAATGCTGTGATCATCCACGAGGTAATGCGCCGAAGCAAACCGCGAAGTATTGTTAAAGTAGTTCCGATTGGCTTTGGCGTGTGCACCTTTGTCTGTGTTGGCTGTCCAGTGTGCGACAACGCCTTTTAATCCGCGGATAGAATACGTTTTTGCATCGCGCAGGAAGGGGCGATTTCGAGTATTGGTTAACAGATCGAGTGTAATGGGCAGCATAAGTTTTTGATTTTGGGTTAAATGTAAAACGGAAGCCACATAATAATGATAAAAATTTCCCTTGCATTATTTAAAACAGAATTACGCCTTGTGTGTTGAGGAGGTATGCGTCGTGATTATTTTCTCATTGTCCTGTTGGGCGCCCTGTTGTTTTTGCCCTGGCTGGGCAGCGTCCATCTTTTTGACTGGGACGAGATCAATTTTGCCGAGTGCGCCCGTGAAATGGTCGTGACGGGCGACTACATGCGCCCTCAAATTGATTTTGAACCCTTCTGGGAAAAACCGCCTTTGTTCCTGTGGATGCAAACAGCCTCCATGTCCGTCTTTGGCGTCAATGAATTTGCAGCACGTTTCCCGAATGCCATTTGCGGCATTTTGACACTCCTGGTTGTGTACCATATCGGGCGCACCCTGCACGACAGGCTGTTTGGCTGGATATGGGTACTCGCCTGGATTGGCAGCCTGCTGCCACACCTATACTTCCGTAGTGGAATCATTGATCCGTGGTTTAACCTGCTGATTTTCGCTGGCCTTTATGGTTTTATCGAATTCAGGTGGCGCTTTTTTAGTTGGGCCAATACGACATCTTTCTGGACGCGCTACCGTCATCTTTTGCTGGGCGGCGTTATTCTGGGTCTGGCCATCCTGACCAAAGGCCCCACGGCATTGTTGATCGCCTTTTTAGTGCTGGGTGTTTACTGGGCAAAATACCGTTTTAAAATGAAAAACTACGCCGGGCACGTCATGCTTTTCGGGCTTGCAGGCGGAGCAGCAGCGCTGGTCTGGTTTGGCATCGAAACGGCCTTGCACGGCGCCTGGTTTATTGAACAGTTCATCACCTATCAAATTCGTCTTTTTCAAACGGAAGACGCCGGCCACGGCGGGTTTTTAGGCTATCACTTCGTCGTCTTGCTATTTGGTTGTTTTCCTGCTGCGGCCTTTGCATTGCCCAATCTGTGGGGCGACCGCCAAAGCGAAGAAGAGATGATGGATACGCACATGTTGATCGCCTGCAAGCGGTCGGATATGGGCACCTGGATGCAAATCCTGTTTTGGGTCGTGCTGATTCTTTTCAGTTTGGTGAAAACCAAAATTGTTCACTATTCCTCCCTGGCCTATTTTCCGCTGACGTACCTGGCATCCGTCACCTTGTGGCGCGCCTTCAAGTGGGATGTTTTTCCGCGTATCAGCGGCTGGATTTTATTAGTTGTTGGCGGCCTGCTGAGCAGCCTCCTGATTGCCCTTCCGTGGCTGGGTATGCACCCCGAAGTGATGCGTCAACTGATGGCCAACGATCCTTTTGCGCTGGCTAATCTCGAAGCGCATACACATTGGTCCTGGATTCATACCATACCTGGCCTATTGATGTTAGCCGCCAGCATCGGTGGTTTCATTTTATGGAACAGACAGCAAGCCTGGCCCGCTGCGCAAATGATCTTTATCGGCGGGACGGCCAGCACGGCTTTCCTGTTGATGATGTTTGTCAAAAACATTGAATCCTATTCCCAGCGTGCAGCCATTGAGTTTTACAAGCAGCATCAGGAGGAAGATTGCTACATCAAAACGTTGGGTTTCAAGAGTTACGCCCACCTTTTTCACTCCGATAAAAAGCCGCCTGCAGATTGCAAAAAAGATGACGCAGAAGTGCTGATGCACGGCAAACCGGAGAAAAAAGTTTATTTCGTAGCCAAAATCACCACCATGGGCGATGTGGCCGGCATTCCCGGTTGCCGCGAACTTTATCGAAAAAACGGCTTCGTGTTCATGGAACGCCTACCGGAATAAGCCATGATACCCGATATTAAAAAAGCGGAGTACCTGAACCTGCATACGCATTGCCCTACCGGACAGCGTGGGTATATCGAATTGGAAAATATTCATTTTGGCCAGGGTAAAATTCCTCAAACCGAGCAATGGTCGGCAGGTATTCATCCGTGGTATATTGCTGAAAATCAACTGGACGAGGCGAGCGAATGGCTCATGGAGCAGGCAAAATTGCCCGGTGTAGTCGCCATTGGCGAATGCGGTCTGGATTAAATCTGCCAGACGCCTTTTGAGGTGCAGATGAAGGCTTTTGAACAAGCCGTTCAGATCGCGAAATCAAGCCAAAAACCCTTGGTTATTCATTGCGTCAGGGCCTATTCGGAGGTATTATCTATGTTGAAAAATGCCGGACATCCGATGCAAATGGCTATTTTTCACGGCTTTGATAAAAATTGGGAAACAGCGAAAATGCTGCTCAACGCCGGATGTTCACTGTCTTTCGGGAAAGCGCTGTTTCAGGAAAAAAGCCATGCGGCAATGGTCCTGAAAAACACACCCGACAATCGCTTTTTTCTGGAAACAGACAACGCGCCGATTCAGATGGAACAGGTGTACA
Organism: Saprospiraceae bacterium; assembly: GCA_020852155.1. Classification (GTDB taxonomy): domain Bacteria; phylum Bacteroidota; class Bacteroidia; order Chitinophagales; family Saprospiraceae; genus M3007. Next base: position 9,184 of record JADZBJ010000024.1, read on the forward strand.
TGAAAGCAGCAGAAATCAGATCTATTGACCTTGCCCAACTACGCAGTACCGTAGCCCAAAACTGGCAGTCGCTATTCTGCTGACTAACAATTTTTCAAATTTCAAATTTCAAATTAATATTTTTCAAGATACAAGATTTGAAATATACAATTTGAAATTTGAAATTTGAAAAGTTTGAGGATTGAGGATTAATCAAAAATCACCTCAAATTCCACACGACGATTTTGCTCACGACCTTCAGGCGTTTCGTTAGAAGCAATTGGTCTGGCTTCGCCAAAACCGGCGTGACGCAAACGGTCGCGCTTGATGCCACGGAACACAAGGTAATCGTAACAAGTTTTAGCGCGCTCTTCCGACAGGCGCAGGTTGCGTTCGTCGTTGCCAATATCGTCTGTATGACCACTGATGGCCAGGGCATATTCAGGATACAAGCGCAAGATATTGATAACATCATCCAGTACGGCATAAGATTCGCGCTTGAGCACGGCTTTGCCTGTTTCAAACTGAACGGCCTTGGTTGCAATGGCTAATTTTTCCTTGACTTCCTGTTTTACTTCCGGACAGCCGTCGTTACCAATCAGGCCGGGCGTATTCGGACAACGGTCGTCTTTGTCATTTACACCGTCGCCATCGGTATCGGTTGGCTTGGGTTGAGCCGGGCAACCGAAATTATCCACAGCGCCTGCGATTGTAGGACACAAATCAACGTTGTCCAGTACACCGTCGCCATCACTGTCTTTAGTCAATGGGCAGCCATCGGTGGCCGGCGAGCCAATTTCAGTGGGACATTTATCCAGACGATCTGGAATACCATCACCGTCGCTGTCTTTTTCCTTTTCCTCAGGGCAACCCATGTTGGCCACTGTTCCCGTTACACCAGGGCAATTGTCATGATTATCCGCAACACCGTCGCCGTCACTGTCCGGGCAGCCATTGTTAGGGCCAGGTAAAGACGGGCATTCGTCTGAGTTATCAGGAAAACCGTCGCCATCGCCGTCTTTAACAGCAGGGCAACCCTTCCGCTCGATAGCGCCAGCCTCTTGTGGGCAGAGGTCTTCGCGGTCAGCGACACCGTCTTTATCGTAATCAGGGCAACCTTTAGTAGCGACCATCCCGGCTTCGTCCGGACAATCGTCTTTTGCATCAGCGATTCCATCGCTATCGCGGTCGGGGCATCCCATCGTCGCCATAGAACCAGGCACATCAGGGCATTGGTCAAAAGCATCTTCAGTACCATCCTTGTCACGGTCGCTTCGCAGCGTGCCAATAGAAGCCGGTTGCTCAGAGGCATGTAACAGGTAAACATAACCCAGACCAATCTGAATGTTGTCGCGGTCGTCCGTCAAGGCTTTTCTGAATTCGCCCTGAAGGTTGATAAAGGCATAAGGTGAAACCCTGAAATGAGCGCCTACGCCAAAAGGAATTTGTGCGTGGTTGTTGCCTTTTTCGAAGGCATATCCGCCGCCGCCAAATGCATAAGGTACAATTTTGGCCGTCGAAGACATATTTTCCAGGCGGAAAATCAGGTCAAAACTGGCCACTGGTGTGTTGTCTTTTTTGCCGGGCAATTTCACCAGACCTAATTTGAACGGAACGCCAATGTTTAGAAATGGTGCGGCATTTCTGAATAGCGCCAGTTCGAAACCTTCCCCAATGGCGATATCCTCGCCTTTGAGTGAATTGTAATCAATCAGATTCAGTTTGGCTTGAATGGCATAGGGATTCATCTTGTTCTGAGCGAATACAGCTGTTAGCATCACGCAAACCAGAAAAAGGGAGAGTGTCAGTTTTCTCATTATGTATCAGATTAAAAAATTGAATGGCAATCCCTAAACAAATTGAGTGCCAATTACCCGACAAGGGGTATAAACAACTCTCCAACTCTGGTGTTTGATGTGAAAAAGATGATATGCCTTTGCCCGTAAACCTGTTCTGGTTCCGCCGTGATTTGCGCCTGAA
>JADZBJ010000025.1 GCA_020852155.1 Saprospiraceae bacterium
ACCGGGCCAATGCCGATTTTGTACCGGTTCAACTGTTTCAACGACATACCGATCGTTCAGGTGCCGAAAACGCGCTGTCGAATGCGCAATTCCTGCACTTGAATGCCACCTCTTTTGATGCGCTATTGCATGCTGCACCGGCTGCAATGGTGCTGGACTTGCCAACAGAAGACGGTGGTACAGCCACCCTTGAACTCATTAAAACCGACATCAAAGGAACGAATTTTCATGTCGGTACGCTCGGACAGAATGCTCAGGATGCTTTTCCGGTTCATCCAGATGCACATTATCGGGGCGTACTTCGGGGAGATCCCAATTCTGTGGCTGCAGTCAGCCTGACTTCGTCGGGATTCACAGGGATGTATTCGAATGCGAGCGGGACGTGGCAAATTGGCGAAATGGAAGATGATTCCGATCGCTATGTGTTATATCGCACGGCCGATCTGCTGGGGCAAAATCCGGCTATCTGTGGCGCGGAAGCCCTCGAAGGCACAACGCCGACAACCGACGAAAGCGGCTCGGATGATCGCAGCGCCGGCTGTAAAACAGTGACTGTTTATTTTGAATGCGATTACAAACTCTATCAGGATAAAGGGTCAAATGTCAACAATGTCACGAGTTATGTTACCAGCCTGTTCAATCAGGTGGCGGCCTTGTATGCCAATGAAAACATCGGTATTGCCATATCTGAAATTTACGTCTGGACTTCTCCTGACCCGTATCAGTCGCAAACATCCACGAGTGGTGTTTTGAATGCTTTCAGAACCAATAAGGGAACGAATTTCAACGGCAATCTGGCGCATTTTTTATCCACACGTAGTCTTGGCGGCGGTATTGCCTATGTGGATGTAATTTGCGTGAAGCAATTTGCATTTGGCGTCAGCGCCATCAGCACCTCTTTTCAAAATGTTCCGACATACTCCTGGTCTGTTGAAGTGGTAACGCACGAACTGGGGCACAACCTCGGCTCCTGGCATACACACTCGTGCAGCTGGCCTAATGGCGCGTTGGATAATTGCGTCAGCCCTGAAGGCTCCTGTTCGCCCGGCCCTGCGCCAACCAACGGCGGAACAATCATGAGTTACTGCCACTTGACCAGTTATGGAATTAATTTCAACAACGGTTTCGGGACAGTCCCTGGCAATCATATCCGCAGCAAAGTCGCTGCGGCGAGCTGCGTGTCCACTACGGGCGCTGCGCCGTCAGGGCTGAATGCATCCAACGTAACGGCCAATGCAGCCAGTTTGAGTTGGACGGCTGTTGCGGGAGCGACGAACTACACTTTGCAGTACAAAAGCGCTTCAGGCAGCACCTGGACGACAGCAGGGCCGTTCACAGCCGCGAATTATGCCTTGAGCGGCCTGACAGCCAGCACTGCTTACCAATGGCAGGTCAAAACGGATTGTTCGCAGTTTTCAACGGTGGCTAATTTCACAACAACGGCCACTGGCGGCGGCGGTAGCAACTGTTCGGCGCCAACGAACCTGGGGGCATCCAACGTAACATCAACAAGCGCCGTTCTGGCCTGGGCCGCAGTATCGGGCGCTACGAGTTATACCGTGGATTTCAAACTCAGCACGGCGACGACCTGGACGGTAGCCGGCAACAGTACAACCAGCGCCTACAACATGAGCGGCTTGACGGCGGGTACGACATACATGGTCAGGGTAAAGGCCAATTGTTCGGGCTACAGTACTGCCTCCTCGTTTACCACTACATCATCAGGTGGCGGCGGCACTTGTTCGGCGCCGGGCGGCTTGTTTACAAACAGCGTTACGAATAGCGGGGCGAGTCTGGTTTGGCAGCTGGTGAGCGGCGCTACGGATTATACTGTCCAACTAAAAACCTCCACGAGCAACACCTGGAACGTCGTAGCGACTACCAGCGGTACGACAACCAACATCGGCGGCCTGACAGCCGGTACAACCTACAACTGGCGTGTGAAGGCTTCCTGTTCCAATTATTCGGCCTCGGCGAATTTCACCACGACCGGAAGTAACGGCGGTTCTTGTGCTGCGCCAACCAATCTGGTCAATGTCAGTGTCGGCGGTAGTCAGGCGGTTATTTCCTGGGGGGCATCGTCAGGCGCTATTAATTACACCCTGCAGTTGAAATATGCGAATGGCAGCACATGGTACACCCTGGGGACTGTTACGAGCACACAGGTGCTTTTAAGCGGGTTACAGACGAACACAGCCTACCACTGGCGCGTAAAAGCCAATTGCTCGGCGTATTCAACCACTAAATTGCTGACTACCGGAAATGGAAATTTCACAACAGATCCCGGCGTGAACGGGCTTGACCTGACGGTTTTGCGCTTTACAGAAGGCAATTTAAGCCTTAGTCCCAACCCGAGTAGCGGCTGGGTAAATATCGGCTTCACAGGGGATATGAGCGAGAAAACAAGCATCCGTATTCTGGATGTCACCGGCCGTGAAGTGCTGCTGAAAACCACCGCAGACCTATCTGAACAACTGGATATAAGCACGCTGCTTCCAGGTGTTTACATGGTTGTGCTGGAGGATAACGGCCAGCGCAAAGGCGTGCAAAGGTTGGTCGTGAGTGAGTGAGTTAATTGGTTATTTGTGTAATTGGTTATTTGGTTATTTGTGTGTTTTTATCTGATACGCAAATAACCAAATAACCAACTCAACAAATAACCAATTACACAAATAACCAATACAACAATCAATTCACTTTGAAATTTCGTTGATTGTAAAGCCCGAAAATGCCTATTCCGTCTTTAAAATTCGAATAAATCAAGACAGGATCAGATAACGGATTGTCCTGAGCCCCTTCATATCGAATCAGGGAGCGTTGCCAGATGAAGTCATCCTCTGTAATGCTCCGAACGTAAATAACATACTCTTTTGGGGAGTAATCTTTATAGATTTTTAGTGAAATCTTTTGCGCCTGACCATCAAAAAACTGGTCGCCGACCAATACAGAGCCGTTCAGGCCTTCTTCCTGATTGGGGTCGTCGCTGACTTCAAAATAACCATCATAAGGCCCATAACGAAGCGTGTCATAACCAATGACATTATTGTTGCTGTCATAGATTGGGTTAATACTCAGGCTAATAATACCAATACTGAACTGATAGAAGTTTTCGACGCCAGCCGGATCGTTTAAATAAACCTCAAAAGCGCTTACTTCATCGCCATTAGAGTTAATGCCGCCATCAAAATCATATCGTACAGAATCAACAGCCGGCGCTTCCGGGATGGTTTGTTTGGCTGAAATGCTGGTAAAATCAGGATGTGAAGCGCGTATCTCATACGTTTTGCCAGATTTAAACAAGCCATGAGGAATTTCCTGGTAAATGGTCGCCCTGTTCAGCGGAATATCGTTGCCAGAGTTAAATTGCCAGAGAACCTGATCTGATTCCAGGATTTCGATATTCAGGTTTTTAATGAAAAACGCAGAATCCGCAGGCGTTTCCAGAATGCCAAAATTTCTGGACAATGAAATATCAACAAAGGTGTCGTTCACGCCAGCCCTGAATTGAAGGGCAATCTTTTTGTCATAAGGTGGCGGATCCAGCTTGATGATACTTTCAAACGGGTCGCCATCACAGGATGAGAGCATGATGGCGAGAAACAGCAAGAAAAAAATATTACGCATAATCTTGAAAGTTGAAAAGTGGTTAGGGGAGTTAGAATTTGAATGCCCATGAAATGTAGGGAATGATCGGGAACAGACTAACCTGCTTAAGGTTTTTCTTCTCTGTACTCCGACCCGTAACAGGGTCATACTCGTAGGTGGAATCTAGATACAGGAAAAACGGGTTTTTACGACTGTAAGCGTTGTAAGCGCCAACGGACCACGTACGTTCATAACGGCGTTTTTGTTTTTTGAAGTCAATGCCAAAGTCCAGTCGGTTGTACGACGGGAAACGGAAGTTGTTGCGTTCCGGTGTGTGGTCGAGAAAGTCAACATATCCCAGATTCGTACCCTGTCCAAGATAACTGGAAGTCGGGAAGGTCACGGCATTGCCTGTTGAAAATACCCAGGTACCGCTCATCTGAATACGATCAGTGAGTTTGTAAGTACCTACGATTTCGAAGTCGTGCCTGCGGTCAAATTTGTAAGGGTATTTTTTCCCGAAATTCAGGTCGTCGAATTGACGCCAGGCCCAACTCAGGGTATAGCCGATCCAGCCGCTGAATTTTCCTTTTTTCTTCTGTACAAAAAACTCTGCGCCATAAGCCGTTCCATCGCCCTGCGTCACGCGGCCTTCCCAGTTGCTGAACTGGAACAGGCTGCTGCCTTCGCGGAAAGACAACACGTTTTTCATTTCCTTGTAATAACCTTCCACGCTGAATTCATACTCGTCGGCAAAGGTTTTGGCAACACCGATGGCTGCCTGCCAAGAATCCTGCGGTTTGATAATGTCTGTTGACGGTAGCCACAAGTCTGTTGGCAGGCTCAGGTTTTCGTTAGTCAGCAGGTTAATGTATTGGCGCATGGTGCTGAATCCGCCTTTCAAAGCCCAGCCCTGGTTGAGTAAATAACGTACGTTAAAGCGCGGTTGCAGCGAAAAATAGGCTTTGCCCTTGGGCGTAAATGCCGAAAAGTGTAAGCCGTAGTTCAGGCGCAGCCTTGAGGTCACTTTGTAATCATCTTCACCGTAGGCCGCAAATTCTCCGGCAGATTCTTCTGGTTGATTCAGTGTGAAGTTGTAATTCTGGTTGTTGTCCGTAGCGATAAATTTGACATTAAACTTGCCCGGATTGAACTGGTGCGCAATCGCGCTAGCGCCAAATTTGATCAGGTGCTTCGGGTTGGGCGCATAGTCAAAATCAATCTTGGCTGCCCAGTCGTTGATGCCGTTGAGGTATTTAATGGAGATGAAATCTTCAGAAGTCAACACCTTGTTTTCGTACCTCCTGTCGCCATTTTCCGCTTTGGTGTTAAAGCGGTACTGGCTGTAGGTCAATGTCGTATTAGCGAACAGTTTTGGAGAGAAAACGTGGTTCCAGCGAAGCGCAGAAATCAAATTACCCCATCCCAAACCGGCGTTGATTTCGTTTTCATAGCTGGGCTGTTCTCCGTATTTCTCAATGATATTGGAGTAGAATTTGTCCGATCCGCCATAAAAACTCAGGTAAAGCCTGTCTTTTTCTGAAAAGCGATAGTTCGCTTTGGCGTTCAGGTCGTAGAAGTAATACCCGAAACTGCCTTCGGAGCCTTCTTCTTCAAGTGCTCTTTTGATCAATGGCCTGGCGAGAATATCTATGTAAGTACGGCGGCCTGAAACGATAAATGACGAACGCCCTTTTTTGATAGGCCCTTCGAGGGTCAGTTTGCTCGAAATGATGCCAATAGAGCCTTCGCCATGCAGTTCGTTCTCGTTGCCTTCTTTCATGTTGATTTCGATCACTGAAGAAAGGCGACCGCCATAACGCGCCGGAAATCCGCCCTTGGTGAGTGTGACATCCTTGATCGCGTCGGCATTAAACACCGAGAAAAATCCAAACAGGTGACTGGCATTGTACACTGGTACACCGTCCAGCAAAATCAGGTTTTGGTCAGGTCCGCCGCCGCGTACATACAGACCGCTTTGGCCTTCGCCGCCACCGGAAACACCGGGCAGCAGTTGCAGGGCTTTCAAGACATCCACTTCGCCCAGCAAGGCTGGTACGCGCTTGATTTGCATTATCGGAATGTCAATGCGGCTCATTTGGGCGCGATCTTCGATGCGCTCGTATTTTTCGGCCACAATCTCGACCTCCTTAAGCAGGGCGGATTCTTTCAGACCAATGTTAAACGTTTGATTTTGAGCGAGTTTGAAAAGGAAACCATCACTCTGATAGCCGATATAGGCTACGCTCAAATAAACGGAATCAGCAGGCAGGGTAAGGCTGAAAAAGCCGTAAGTGTTGGTGGTTGTTCCCTGCCCGCTTCGTCGGTCAACGACGGTAGCGCCGATGAGTCGCTCGCCGCTTTGGGCATCGCTGACATAACCGGAAATGGTGTGCTTTTGAGCCAGTAGTGAAGCGGCTCCGGCAACCCAAAACAGCAAAATAAACAGGAAATGGCGGTAGTGATTGCGCATCGTAACGGTGCGCAAAGTGTAGCATAGCGGCATAGGCGTCGTTCTAGATAAAGGTTAACAGACCGTCATGAAAAGTCTGCAATGCCGCAAATGACGAGAAGGTTATTCAATTGGTTGGCCGGTGCTTAAGGAGTTTAAGTTTTTTTTAATTGAAACCTGAATAAACTTAACCCCATCGTTACACAACGACGGGGTTAAGTTTTCATGTTTTAAAATTTTTAACCAGCCTATTTTGCCAGACCGATCATGGCCCTGAAGTAGGGAGTGATGAATTTTTCCGAGTCTAAAAAGCCCGGGTTTAACTTTTTGAAATTTACGTCAATTCCGCCTGAAAGTTCGAGTGCAACTTTTTTGCATCGTTGTATTCCAACACCGAAACGGCCTCCATGCCTTAATGCAGTGGTTGATGATGACTGCCTGGCCACTTCACGAAAATCAGAAGCAGGAGTAGTTGTATAAAAGCCATAGTGCAGGTCTTGTTCCGCTTCGATGATGTCAGTTTGAGTATTAAATCGGCCTATCCATAATCCGCCTTCCACAAAATAACTTTGAAGGGCCAGATTCGGATAATGCCTCACTACCAATGCTGCTTTGTTGGCTTGACATTTTTGGATAGTGGTTGTTCTCACGTATAACTTTTCGTCCGGAATTTCAATAATGCTGGCATTGGAATCATATTTTCGTGCCCAATCATATTCAAGTAAAAAGGAAATATGCGGTGTTGCAGCCCATTCAATACCTGAGTTGAACTTTTTTAACAGAGCACTCGCTCCATTGATTTTTACCGCAAAATGTTTTTGTGAAAATGCCGCTATGGGCATAAAAAGGAGAGCGCAGACTAATGTCTGCCAAATGGCTGTTTTTTTCATGGTAACTAATATTTTTTAAATAAGAACTGCTGCAAATGTATTGGCAAAAATCAAACCCGCAAGAGCTGGCCCGATTTTTTTTAATACCGGACGAACAATTAGCCCCCTCATCAATTTCGAGTAAGACAAATTTCCCGCAGATATCGCAGATTAAAAGCGCAGATTACGCGGATTTTCAATAGAGTCTGCGGGAAATGTACTTTTAAAATCAATCCTGTAAACCATTAGAATCATTTAAATCCGGGTTAAGTTTCGGATTATTAGCATGCCTTAACGCGTCGCGTTTGGTTTTTTTCTCCAGATTCTTGCGCAAGGCATCAGTCAGGTCAACGCCGGTCTGGTTGGCCAGACAAATCAGCACAAACAATACATCGGCCATTTCATCAGCGAGGGCTGCCGGAGCCTCGGCGGCTTGTTCGGGCGTTTTGAACGACTGCTCGCCATACAAGCGCGACATCAGTCGGGCTACTTCGCCGACTTCTTCCATGAGGATGGCCGTGTTGGTCAGTTCGTGGTAATAACGGATTCCAATGGTGTTAATCCATTGATCTACTGTTTCTTGTGCTTCTTGCAATGTCATGCTCTTTTACCAGGATTTAAATGATTTTGAAGATTTTCGTGATTGATTTTCTTGATTTTCAAGGATTTACAGACGCGAGTCTTTCAAAACTATGATTTGAAATAACGAGGCGAAAATAATTCTGAAATCTTCGTTAAACCGGAAAATCAAACTTGCGCATCTTGAAAATCCTCAAATACAGACCTATCTTTGTCGGCCTTTTGAGCCTTATCTCTGATTTGTTTTGAAAAACATAGCCATACTTACTGGCGGTGATTCCGCCGAACGCGTTATTTCCCTTCGCAGCGCTCAGGTTGTGCGCGATCATTTGCCAAAAGATCAGTACCGCACTTTTTTGATTGACATTCAAAAAGGCGACTGGCACGACGTGGATAGTAATATTCAAATCAATAAAAATGATTTCACGTTGCCCCTGCCAGGAGAAACGGTGCGTTTTGATTGCGCTTTTGCCGCTTTGCATGGCTCGCCGCTCGAAGACGGCAAAATGCAGGGCTACCTTGAAATGCTGGGCGTGCCCTACACCTGCTGCGACGGGTTTGTGAGCGCGCTGACCATGAACAAGCACAACACCAAAGCCTTGCTGGCGCAGCATGATGTACCCATGTCGCCGTCTGTCCTGATTCGTCGGGGCGATGCCCTGAATACCGAACGAATGCTGAAAATGGGCCTTCCGTTGTTTGTCAAACCCAACGATCACGGTTCCAGTTTTGGCGTGACCAAAGTCAAAACCGCCGAGGCCCTCATGCCCGCCATTGACGAAGCGTTTACCTACAGCGACACGGTCATGGTGGAAGCGTTCATGGATGGCCGCGAATTCAGCAACGGCGTCATGCGTGTGGATGGGAAAGTCGTGGTTTTGCCCGTTACCGAGATTATCCCGGAAACGGAATTTTTTGATTTTGCCGCCAAATACGAAGGCAAATCAACGGAGGTTACGCCTGCTGATTTGTCAGAGCAATTAACACAACAGTGTCAGGCATTGACCGGCAAAATTTATGATTTGCTGGGCTGTAAAGGCGTTGTTCGCATAGATTTTATTCTGGTGGGCGACCGTTTTCATTTGCTCGAACCGAATACCATTCCCGGCATTTCGCCAGCCAGTATCGTGCCGCAGCAAGCGCGAGCGTATGGCTGGGATTTGGGACAATTTTTTTCATTGCTAATCGAAGAAGCGACCAGGGCTTGAGGATTTCAGGATGAATATTCCCGATTTTCAAAAATTTGCTGACGCAATTCGTTCAAAACATCTAATTTGTCCAGCAAGAGGCAACAATTCTTCTTGAAAATACGTCTGGTTTGAACACCGCCCCAAAGCAACCATTTGTCCAAAAAACGGTTTATTTCATTTCATGAAAACTACATTCGTTGTTGGTCAACGACATTTTACTGAAAAAACGCAGTATGCAAAAAGATAACTACAGCCTGCTCATAGAGAAACTGGACGCATTCATCCGGAAGTTTTATGTCAATCAATTGCTCCGGGGCGCGCTTTACACCGTTGGCGCGGTGTTGGGATTGTTCATCCTGCTCAATGTAATGGAGTATTATTTTTACTTCAGCACGGGCGTTCGAACAGCCATGTTCTGGAGTTTTATCCTGTTGAGTGGTTCGGCGCTGTACCAATGGGTCGCGCTGCCGCTGATGCACTATTTCCGCCTTGGGAGAGTCATCAGTCACGAGCAGGCGGCCGTCATCATTGGCCAACATTTCACCAATGTAAAGGACAAACTGCTGAATATTCTGCAACTGAAACAGCAGAGCAACAACGCGATTTATGCCGACCTGATTAATGCGAGCATTAACCAAAAAAGCAACGAAATTCGATTAGTGCCTTTTCAAGCGGCTATTGACCTGGGCAAAAACCGCAAATACCTGCGCTATGCCTTGCCTCCGCTCATGTTGCTGCTGTTCCTGCTGCTCGGTGCGCCGAATATCATCCGCGAAGGCAGCAAGCGCTTGTGGAACAGTTCGACCGCCTACGAAAAACCGGCTCCATTCAAGTTTATCCTTCCAACAGACAGCCTCAAAGCCGTACAATTTTCAGATTATGAGTTAAAAGTAGCGGTAGAAGGTACAGCCCTGCCGAACGAAGTGTTTATCAACCTCGGCAACGTTCAATATCGCCTCACCAAGGATGCCGCCAACCAGTTTTCGTACAAGTTCGTCAATGTCCAGCAAAGCACAGATTTTAACCTGTTTGCCGGAGGCGTTGAAAGCCGCGACTACACACTGGAAGTATTGCGGAAGCCGAATATCATGTCGTTCACGACACAGTTGAACTTCCCTGGCTACATCGGTCGCAGCAATGAGGAATTATCCAACGTCGGCGACCTGGTCGTGCCACAAGGCACCAACATTGGTTGGGTATTCAATGCACAACACACCGATCAGTTGCAAATGCGCTTTGGCAATGAAGCCGCCAGCGAAGCCAAGCGTTTCGATGACGAACTGTTTCAGTACCACCGCCGCGCTTTGCGCGATGAATCCTACAAACTTTTCCTGAGCAACGCCCTGCTTACCGGCGCTGATTCGGTGGCTTATACCATTACCGTGATTCCCGATTTGCATCCGCAAATTTCGGTGGAAGAATTCCGCGACAGCAACAACCTGAAAGCCGTATTCTTTGCCGGCGATGCCTCCGACGATTATGGCCTCGGCACTTTGAATTTTAATTATCAAATCAAAAAAGCCAAGGGCGGACAACAACCCATGAATACCGTCCGCATCGAAAAACCGGCTGGCAAACAGGCGCAATACGAGTACGCCTGGGATATGGCTAATATTGACCTGTCGCCCGGCGACGAGGTGCAATACTACTTTGAAGTATTTGATAACGACGGCGTAAACGGTGCAAAAAGCGCCCGTACAGGCATCATGAACTATCGCGTGCCGAGCCTGGATGAAATGCGCCAGCAACAAGCCGACAATAGCAAGGAGATTAAAGAAGACCTTGAAAAATCGCTCAAGGAAAGCCTGAAAATTCAGGATGAACTGAAGAAACTGCGCGAGAAAATCCTGCAAAAGAAAGACATGGACTGGCAGACCCGCAAAGAGCTGGAACGCTTGCTGCAACGCCAGAAACAACTTCAGCAGCAAATGGAAGAAGCGAAGAAGAATTTCGAGATGAACAAGCAGCAACAGCAGGAATTCAACCAGCAAAGTGAAGAATTCCAGCAAAAACAGGAGCAACTCGAACAGATGATGGAGGAAACCATGTCAGAGGAAATGAAGCAACTCATGGAGGAAATGCAAAAATTGCTGGAAGAACAAAACAAGGATCAGATGCTCGACCAAATGGAGCAGACCCAGCAAAATGCAGAAGACATGAGCAAGGAACTGGAGCGTCTGGAAGAATTGTACAAGCAACTCGAAGTGGAGCAAATGCTGGATCAGCAAATCGAACAACTGGACGAATTGGCTAAAGAACAGGATCAGTTGGCCAAAGAAACAGAAGAACAGTCCAAATCCAACGAACAGGTGGAAAAAGAGCAGCAAAATCTGAATGAGAAATTCGAGGAGATTGACAAGAAAATGGAGGAACTGCTCAATAAAAATGAAGACCTGAAACGTCCTCAAAAAATTGAAAACGATAAACAGGAGCGCAACGATACCAAGCAGGACATGAAAGACGCCAAAGACAGCGCGAAAAGCGGTGATGGCAAAAAGTCCAGCAAAAAGCAAAAGTCTGCCGCCAACCGGATGCGCAACATGGCGAACAAAATGCGCCAGAACAAAGCCTCCGGCGAAATGGAACAAATGGAGGAAGACATCAAAGCCATCCGTCAGTTGCTTGAAAACCTCGTAGGGCTTTCGTTCAATCAGGAACAAAACATGAAAGACATCACGACGGCTACCGTGAATACGCCGCGTTATGTCGAACTCGCACAGCAACAGTTCAAGATCAAGGAAGATTTTAAACTCGTCGAAGACAGCCTGCAAGCGCTGGCCAACCGCCAGTTCCAGATTTCAGGGGTCATCAACGACAAGGTTTCCGAGATTAAAACCTCCCTGAAGCAAAGTATCGCCTCACTGGAAGAGCGTCAGGTAAATTACGCTACCGAGCAACAGCAGCGCAGCATGAAAAGCCTGAACGATCTTGCCCTGTTGCTGGCCGAAGCCATGCAAAATATGCAAGAGGAAATGTCGAGCGATATGCCCGGCAATCAGTCGTGCCAAAAACCAGGCAAAGGCAAAGGCAAAAAAGGCAAGGGCAATGAAAAAGGCGATCAGGGCACTCCCAAAGACAAACTCAGCAAAGGGCAGGAAGACCTGAACAAGATCATGAAAGAGTTGAAGGAGCGCATGGAAAAAAGCAAAGAAAAAGGCAGCAGCCCCGGCGGAGGCGCTCCGGGCAGCAGCAAAGACTTTGCACAACTCGCCGCTAAACAAGCCGCTATGCGCAATGCACTGCGACAACTGCAAAAAGAAAAGCAGGAGCAGGGCAAGGGCAACAAGGCACTCGACGAGATCATGGAAGACATGAACAAGATCGAAACGGATTTGGTGAACAAGCGCCTGACCAATGAAATGATTCAGCGCCAGCAAACCATCCTGACACGCCTGCTGGAAGAAGAACGCGCCGAACGCGAACGCGAACAGGATGAAAAACGGCAGGCCGAAACCGCGCGCCAGCAACAACCGAAAATGCCCCCGGCACTCGAAGAATACCTCAAGCGTCGCCGTGCTGAAATCGAGCAGTTCAGAACAGTA
>JADZBJ010000026.1 GCA_020852155.1 Saprospiraceae bacterium
CACCACGTAGGCACTAAGGTTCACGAAGAGGCACTAAGAAAATCTGCGAAAATCCGCGTTTGTAAATCCGCGTTATCCGCGTGCAATCTACTCTACGACGGGTAATCGAATCAATCGGATTTAATCGAATCAATCTCACCAATCAAATCATTCTCCCTGAGATACGCGGATTAATGCCAGACGGACATCATTGCGTAAGTCTGTGCGGTTTTTCGGGTCGGGTTTTACGACGACCGGAATATCAGGATTGCTGCTTTTGCCGTTGGCATCCAGTTCGGTTTTCAGGAAAGCCATATTGTTTTCATTGCCCGTGAGCAGGAATTCCGGCATAGTAACGTGATACAACTTGCTGTCTTCCAGTATTTTATCGCCAACATACCAGGCGCCTGACTTCTCGTCGCGTTTGATGCGATTGAGTTGGAGATAGCCGCCGCTACCGCGATTGGTCAGGCTTGTTTCCAGGGTTTTGCGCAGCAGACTGCCTTTCATTTCCACCTCTACGATAGCGCCGCCGAAGGGCAACATTCGAACAATGTCGAGTTCGGTCAGCGTTCCTTTCAGCACGTCATCCACACGAATGGAACCGCTGTTGAGTAATGCGCAATCCGGATTGTTTTTGGAAACAGCCAGCATAGCGTCAGTAATCAACTGGCCAACCGGCGCGGGGCTGTTACGCGTAAATGCATCGCGGCAGTCCAGCGGTTTTTCCAGTTCGAGTACTTTTTGGGTCGCATTAAATCCGGCGGAACTCAGCGCATCGTTTTTAATTTTTTCCCACTTGGCCACGACGGCTGCTGTATTGGGTTCGTCGGGGAGCGTGGCGTCAATCTTGCGCAATTCGGATTTGACGGTGGCTTTGCGCTTTTTCGCATCATAGCTCAGGGTATGGATATAAACCGTTTTGGCATTGGCATCGGCTTTAGCGACCGTCACATTACCTACTTTATGCAGCATATTGTCGTGGTCGTGTCCGCCCATGAACAGCGGCGTGTTCGGGAAAGCTGCTGCCAGCCTCAGGTCGTCTTCGATATTGAGGTGTGTGAGGCCGACGACTACATCGCTCTGACCTTCAAGGGCTGTAATGTTGGTGCGTGCTGTTGACATCCAGTCGGCGTATTCCACCCACGGCTTTTTACCTGTGTTGATGAGTACGCCGAATACGCCGATGCGCAACATGGTACCATCGGCGTCTTTAAAGGTATAGACCTGACGATCCGGGCAAGGCTCGTTGGTACCGTCGCTTTTTACTTTGAAAAAAGGAACAGCAATCACGCCCGTACCGCCCTGCACCCCGCCGGGCATATTGGCACTGGGATTAAGCCGCGCATTGGCGGCAAACCAGGTGAATTTCGATTCGTTCAGCCTGGATTGCAGATCCGACAGATCGTCGTAATCAAATTCGTGGTTGCCGAACACAACCCAGTCCAGTCCCAGGGTATTGAGTGTTTCCACCATGTGTTTGCCACGGATGCGTTTGCCTTCGTGTTTTAATGTGCCCAAAATGGAAGGGCTGATAAAGTCGCCGGACAGCACCGTGATGGTGTTCGGATTTTTCTGAAGTAATTCCTGACGCAATGCGGCGACACGCGCCAAACCGCCGATGTTGTCGGAAGCCGAAGGTGAAATTTCATAGACATCGTTCATTTGGAGAAAGACGACTTCTATGACGCCGTCGTCCTTGATTTTACCAATGGTTTTGCAGGAAAATACGAGCAGGAAGATGGCTGAAAAAGCCAGTAGTTTGAGAGATTTCATGTTGAAATGCTTGATATGTAAAATGCAACACAATGCAGCGTGTCTCATTAGTAGCAATACTGAGACTTTTATGATTAACCGCTAATGACGATAAAAAAACTAAATTCTGAAAATCAAAAAGTTAGCGTTTTTAGCGTCATTAGCGGTTAAACTAATTTGCTCGTTTTGGTGACTAATGAGACACGCTCATTGTGTTGCAAATGTAAATCAGGAATGAAGTGATTTTGAAGGATTTCAGGGATTTAAAACGAGGTGTGTGTTGTTCAAAGCCACCGGGCAATTTCTTATTTCACAACTTCCGCTTTAGCGTGTAAAACGGCAGACTCGGTACGTACAACCAGGTGATAAACACCAGGCGCTAATTCAGACAAATCAAACTGCCAGGAGTCGGGATTTTGCCGTGTGGTTTCTGCCACCACCTGCCCGAGTGCATTCACGACGAGGCAAACAGCCTTGCCTTCAACGATGGGCATACGTACGGTAAAATGCCCGTCGGATGGGTCTGGCACAACGGTCAACTTCGGCGAGTCCGGCACAACAGGAACGTCAACTGTCAGGCATCCCGGCACATAATGGAATGGATCCGAAAAAGCCGGGCAATTTGCATCGTTTTGTTTGAGGTAATACGTGCCGGCAGCATTGGGAACATAGAAAACACCATTTCCGAGGAATGTTGTCTGGTTGGAGGCCAGCCAAATATTTTGAGCGGTTTGGTTTGAAAACATGGTATCCGGATGATTGCCTGTGCCGGGTTTGCAGGTGATGACGGGTTGAGGAGCCGACTGATTTACCGGAAACGTCTGACGATAGGTGGCAGAAGTGACCATTTTGGTTTTGAGTTGGAGGGATAATTGATTGTTTGGATCATTAAAAATGCCGCCCTGAGTATTGGCTGGTACGGATATTTCGCCCAGGTAATCGCTGGCGCCACACCAGAAGCCATCGTCTTTATCCCACAACGAAAGTGGGAAATCGGCTCGAAGGGGCGTGCCATTAATACCGAAGCGAGCAGGCAACGTGGCGTTTTGTATGGTTGGCGTACGCACCCAGAAAGGGCTTAGTGTAGTAAAAGCGAGGTACTCCAGAAAAAGGTCGGGCAGCTCTTCGTCGCAAAAAGCGCTGCCGTCATTCCATTCGCTGGGGTCATGATTGATGACGATTACAGAATCCAGCACCCTGAACGGGGTGGGAGAAGTGACGGTCAGGCTGATTGTGTACTCACCTGCTGTGTTGTAGTAGGGTACTGGAGGCAGGTAGGTGTTCGCTGTCTGGCCGTTGCCGAAATCCCAAAAATACGAGGCGTAAATATTGGGTGTATTCATGACAATCGGAACAGACTGACAGGTGGGTTTCGGGATTTTAAACAATGGTTGCGTCATAGCAGACAAGGCCCATAGGCAACCGAAAATAGCGAGAGAGTATTTGATATTTTTCATGTTTTGCGTAAAACTTTGGTGGAGGGTGGAGGCGCATCGCATTCCTTGTCATTACAGGAAAGGAGTGACCCGCCAACGACGAGCGTTAGCCAATAGAAAAAAATTCATAGCATTAAAATTTAGAAGTGAAATTCACAAGTTATCATTCACCCGTTCCTGAAAACAGGAACTCAGAATGCTTCAAGCGTCGAGCGCAATGAATCCCGATAGGGTTCGCTGACCCGGATTTCGTAGTCGTCATTCATGGTGATGACGTCGAGCGTACGGGTAAAACTTTTCAGATCGCGAACGTTGACTAAATGCGACATACCTACCCGTCGGATATGATGGTAGGAATCTCTGTCGCGAATAGCGTTTGTAAACTCAGAGATGCGCATCACAATCACGATGGGCAGATCGCGATTTTTTATATAAAAATTCAGGTAAACATTGTCGGATTTGATGTAGCGAATATCATCAACGGGCAGTTTAAAAAATCGTTCGCGAGCCTCTGAACGTTGTTTGATCCAGAGGCAATCGCGACTGATAATCACACCGGGGAAGACGATGCGTTCGGGGTTGTTGGCTGCTTCCGGTTCTATGCGTTGTGCATAATTCTGGATGGCTAATTGAATATTTCGATGCAAATCGCCTTCATTATAAGGTTTGCTGAATACGGCATTTGGCAGCGTATCCACGACATCCGGGAATTCGTCGAGCCAGGCAGACAGGTAAATATGCGGCACGGGCCGGCTGTTCATGATGGCCTTACCCACATCGACGCCGGTCATGGGGCCGTGCAATTTGATGTCGAGCAGTACCAGGTCAGGTTCGTGTTCTTCAAATTTTTTCAGGGCATCTTCTCCCGAACTGCATTTTGCCACCACATCGTAGCCCATCTGCCGCAGCATAATGGAGAGCGTTTCTGCCTGTAACGGGCTGTCTTCAACAATGAGTACTTTAATGACGGAAAGCATATACCTGAAGATTTAGTAACTGGTTAGGTCAGCGGTTTTGAATCAAATTTTTATACCCGGATAACTCAATACGAGCGTGTTCTTTATAGAAATATCGAGAAACCCAGTCCAAAGCCGACCATGCCGAATGTCGTTTTCAATTCGGAAGAGCCAGTATCACTTTTATCTTTCAATGTGGTGTGAGAATAATCCATAAAGGCGTCAAGAGACACATTTTTTCCGCTTAGAAAATACGCTACGCCCA
>JADZBJ010000027.1 GCA_020852155.1 Saprospiraceae bacterium
AACCTTCAACCATTTCAACCTTCAACCATTTCAACTTTCAACAAATACCCAAACAACACTCACTTCTCCTTCACCTTCAAAAAAGGGTGACTGAAAACGGCGGCCAGAATCAGGCACATACCCACATAAAAGCCGGCGCCCATTTGCTGGTGCTCTTTGAAGATTAATGCGGCCAACAAAATACCGTACACCGGCTCAAGGTTGAGACTCAGGTTAACGGCGAAGGCTGAAATATGACGCATGGCCTGCAAACTCAGGTAAAAAGGCAGCAGCGTGCAAATCCAGGCCAGCATTAATAACCACCACCAATCAGCGCCGCGCGGCCAAAATGCAGCTTCAGGCTGTGCCAGCAAGTAAAAAGGCATCGCTAACGACGTAATGCCCACCGCAGCGCTCAATTCCACAAAACTCATCGTCATGGAGGGCGGCGGCTCGCTGTTCAATACTTTTTTGTTCAAGGCTGTAAAAATGGAGGCCAGTAGCGAACTCACTATGCCCACGGCCAATCCTACACGCATGTTCAGGTCAATATTCCCGGCAATCAGTGCCATACCCGGCAGTACGGCAATACCCAGGGCAAGTTCGTGCCACTTGATTTTTTGCTTCAACAACCAGGGTTCAGTCAGCGCCGAAAAAAAGGAGGTCATGGCCATGGTCGCTACGGCTACGGAGGCATTGGCTAATTTGATCGCTCCATAAAAACAGAGCCAATGGATGCCGATTAATCCGCCAATCAGGATCATCTGTCGCCACTGTGATGGCGTGATTTTTTTCAAAGGCCCTTTCGGCATGAGCAACGCCAACGCCAGCACGCACAGCACCACGCGCCACCAAACTAAGGGCAGGGCGGAAAGTGAAATAAGTTTACCAAGAATAGCCGTAAAGCCCCAGATAAAAACACAGAAATGCAGAATCAGGTAGGCGCGCAGTTTGTCCGTCATACGATGCAAGGTCTTGAAAACCGTGCAAATTTGAAAACAGACCAGGATTTTAGCGGTTTTGAGAATTTACAGGATTGATTTTCCTGATTTTCAAAATCATTTTGCATTGGCATTAAAATCGAAAACGGCCATCCCGAATATGTCGGGATGGCCGTTTTGATTTTAATTTCAATCTATAATCAGCTGCACAATTTAAAAAATCGTGCAGAAAATCAATACATCATGAGTTTGTGAGAGGCCGTACCAAATGGCGTTTCGAGGCGACAAGTGTACATACCGGGTTCGCGCAGATCAGCGCGATGAAGTACCAGGTGATTTTCGCCGACTTGAAAATTGCCGGATTTGCTAACAACTTCACGGCCGATACTGTCAAAAAACCGAAGAACGACATTGGCAGCGGCAGGAAGCCTGAACCACAGCAGGGTCATTTCGATGAACGGATTCGGAGAATTTCGATACAGTTCGACACCGTTGTTTTCTTTTGTAACACTGGGTGCTACGTCAAATTGAGTCGAGATCATAACTTTTCAGATTCGATCCGCTGCTGTTTTCTCATAGTATGTCAGCAGCAAGACCAGTAGAGATTATCAGATTAAAAAACAATAAACTGAATTTTCATCAGTATGGCTAATCAAAACCAAAAGCCATGCCAGATTTACAGATACAGTGTGGTTTATAACATTTCATTTAAGTTTTTGAAAATTCAGGCTTGTCTCCATCACCCTGAATTTCCTTGAACCTTGCTCTTGTGAAATGTAAAAAAATAGCAAAAACCGACATTGATTAACGAACCTTAAAACCAGCAGCCGGGCATTCTGTTTAAATAACGATCATGATCTTCACCGAATCGTTAAACAAAATAACAACTTAAACAAATTGCCATGTTGCACTCCTCGCACAACAACTTCCGTTTCTGGTCTTTATTGGCCATCCTTATGATTGCCGGTTTGTCTTCTTGCAAAAAAGAAGTCGTGAATACCGAAGAATTTCTGGCTACTGACGAAGCCATCAACGCTGGCGACCGCTCTTCGAATAATACCATTGTGGACATTGCTGTGTCCAACCCTGATTTCAGTACGCTGGTCGCTGCCGTTGTTAAGACTGGCCAGGCCAATTTGCTGAGCCGCGCTAACCTGAATGCGACTGTTTTTGCGCCAACCAATACAGCATTCGCGGCATTGCCAGCGCCTTTCAACAATGCACAAAACATCAGCGGCATTACTGATCCCGTTACAATCAATACGCTGCGTCAGGTGATTCGTTATCACGTTCTGGGCAAAAGTTACACTGCTGCACAACTGGCCAATGGCGCATACTCAACCTTGAAAAACGCCGCTGCACCACTCGACAATCAAATTTGGGTAGGTCGTTCAACCACGAATGGCGTATTTATCAATGGCGTTAGCCAGGTTGTAGCCGCTGATATTCAGGCCAGCAACGGCGTTATTCATGTCATTGACAAAGTGCTGTTTTTCCCGACACAAGACATTGCCCAGGTGGCTATCGGAAATGGAAGTTTCACAGCCCTGGTGGCTGCTTTGCAAAAAACAGGACTGACCAACGTGTTGATGCAGCCAGGCGGCAACTTTACAGTATTTGCGCCTACTGATGCCGCTTTTGCAGCATTGCCAGCCCCACTGAACAACGCTGCCAACATCAGCGGAATCACGGATGCCGCCACAATCAACCTGCTGAAATCAGTATTGCGCTATCACCTCATCGGTGCACGCGTCTTTTCGGTTGACCTGCGCGAAGGCCTGAATGCACCAACCGTGCAAGGCCCGACAGTTAATATCACCCTCAGCGGTGGCCCGAAAGTAAAAGGCAGTGGAAACCAAACAGGGTCAAACATTGTGTTGACCAACATCAATGCTCGAAATGGTGTAATTCACGTGATCGATCAAGTTTTGCTTCCTTGATCGGGATAAGGCTCTTGCCGGGGTTTTAACTATTCAAAAGAGGATAAGGGAA
>JADZBJ010000028.1 GCA_020852155.1 Saprospiraceae bacterium
GAAGGATGGCGGCAAAAGATGCCTTTTTGAGCCAGTGAGAGAATTTTATACAACCTCTCAGGCAACCTTTATCCGGTTCAGGGATATATAGGGTATCACAGCATTTGGAACATGAACAAAATAACTTTCACTTCAGGGTTACTTCCGGCTTTGCTAATGCTGCTGATTATGATCAGCGTGGCTGGGTGCAGCAAAGAGAATCAAATTGAAATTATTGACAATCCGCCGATCGTTATTCCGGATACATCGGTAGTCAATTACTATGGCAATTTGGTGATTGGTAATAGTCCGGTGCCGGTAGATACCGTTTTTACCAATGTCCAGTTTGATAATTCAGGCAGCACACAGGAAAACATTGGCTATGACCTTCAAACATTTACAGGCCCTTGGGTAAACTTTTTTTTACACTGGGATCCTAACAACCCGAATGAAACAGGCATTCAGGAAGGGAATTATACAGCCTGCTGCGCTGTGAATATGAATGAAAGCGCCCAGGCACAGATACTTTCCTGGATCGCAAACGGTAGAAACCCGGCGACAATGCCTCAAATTGATCCGTCAAATTCCTACGACATTTACTTCGCAGTAAATTTAAATGTCAACATCAGTAATCTGGAACAAGCCGCACATTATGACGTGATCGGTAATGATACCATTTGGAGTGACCGCGCAAAAGTCAAATTAAGCGGCCTTTTGCAGGATTCAACCAACCAATTCAAAGCGGTTTCAGGTGAGTTTGTTTGTTATTTTAGCAGGTAACAATTCATGAAAGTAGTCAGTATTTTTTCAAAATTCAGGGAACAAAGCCTGGAAAGCATTCTGGCCGGGTGTGTCCGCAAAGACGCACAGTGCCAGCGAATGCTTTTTGATCGCTGTGCTCCGAAAATTTTGACTACCTGCCGACGATATGAAATGCAAGGGCTTGATGCACAGGATATTCTTCAGGAAACCTTCATCAATGTTTTTGCCAAAATAGAACAATACAACCCTCAAAAAGCAGCCATTGAAACCTGGATCAATCGAATAGCCATTCATATAGCCCTGAAATCGCTGAATAAAAAACAGCATCCCTGGGTCGAACTGGAACGGATTGCCGATGTGCCAGATGTTCATGAACCAGACGCCAATGAATGGGATGACTGGAGCGAAGAACAGATTCTGGCAAAAATTCAGGAATTACCGCCGGGTTATCGAGCCGTTTTTAACCTGTACGTCATTGACGAATTCAGTCATGCAGAAATAGCCGAAACGTTGGGCATCAGCGTACAAACCTCAAAATCACAACTGTTTAAAGCCAAAGCCATGCTGCGGCAGAAATTAACCGCTCCAAAAAAAAACCTTAAATACGCACTCTTTTAACATGAAAGATGCTTTCGACAGACTTAAAGATCGCATGCAACAGCATGAGTCGCCCATCAACCTGGACGATGCATGGGCGCGCCTGCAACAATCGCAGAACATGCGAAAAAAGCCATCCGGCCGTCGTGTCAGCCTGCTGCTGCTCCTCCTGCTGATTGGCTCCTGTGGCTCCGGCATCTGGTGGTTAAGCCGCAGCAGTGCCAATGCGCCAATGTCAGCTGCTGTTGATGTCCAACATGAAGCATCCAACCCTGTATTGCCGCCAATTCAACAGAATCCAGTTAAAGATATCCCTGCTGCCAATCCTGATGATATACAATCTACTGAATCTTCCTTGAAACCCTTCAAAGACGAACAATTAACAAATACTGACCACGAGGCAATTCCTCAGCCCCAAAAACACCAAATGGAGACGGTTTCGAACCGTATGATGACTGCGCAAAATTCAGTTGATATTCATGCGCTGGAAGCCAAAGGGGTAGGGGATGCTCCATCTGTTCCGGGCGTGCTTGAACAATCTGGTGAAACGACCTCATCTGTTGTGCCTGATATAAGCGCAATTCCAACAACGACCGTTGAAGCCGGCATGCAACATTCCGCTGCGGAGAACATAACCATGCAGGACATTGACCTGTTATTGTCCGGCATACCATCAACCGCCGTTTCAGAACAGGCTGCGACAACACCGGATGTTTCTTCCTCCATGCAAAATTTGCCTAAACCCGCAGAAATTACCCGCAAAGCAAAAACCAGACGTTGGTCCGTTTATAGCGGCGGCGGGGCAATGTTGCAGCAGCAAACTATCCAGGCTAATGGCAGTGAAAATGAATCGCTGGCTGCCATTCGCCGACAGACAGAACAAGCCTTGCCGGGTTTTGCAACAGAACTTGGGCTGAATTATCGCTTAAATGACCGTTTTTACCTGGAGGGCGCATTCCGCTACCAACAGTGGTATGAATCTTTTAAGTATGAATATGCACAACCCAAAGACTACAGCCTGCAACAGGTATTGGTGAAAGTGGTACAATACGAACCCATTGGCGTGGAGTCTAAATCCTATGCAGATACCGTCCTGACTGGCACACAAACCGTAAAGATCACTTACTATAATCCGTATAGTTCGGCATCGTTACGGCTGGGTTTGGGTGCAAATTTATGGTCATGGCGCAGGTTGGGTCTGGATGTCGCAGGGGGCTTGCAAATGGATGTTGCTCAAACCGCCTCCGGCAAAATAGCCGCTTCGGCCCAAAGCATAAAAGACCTGACAACGGCCGATGGTTATACTTCAGGGCTCGGTTTTAGCGCTCAATTACCCGTTTACTATCGCCTGAACAGGCGATTGGACATACAACTCCGGCCCGGTTTTGCGACTGCTCTGCGGAGTGAAGGTTCGCAACTTAAAGTCGGATTCAGGCAAGGCAGCGGATTGCTTGCTTTGCGGTATAAATTCTGACATTTTCTTGATTTTCAATGGTTTATGTGGTGTTGCCTTATGGCAACCTCGCCGCGCTATGCCTTTTTGAACGTAACTGGTTAGTTGCTCCCATTTCGATCAAAAAAGGTCTATGTCAGACCACTCTTCGCCGTTTTTCTCGTCCGATGCGCTGCATCGAACTCAAAAAAGCGGCTTGATTGACCTGAAATCGCCTGCTTTTTTGATCCAAAACCGCTGACCTAACCAGTTACTTTTGAACATTACCAACATACACACAAAAACTTCTACAAAATGGTAAAACGTATTTTCTTCTTCGTCTTGCTGATGGTGTTGTCCCTGACACAGGCATCAGCACAGCCCGGTAATCCTTGTGATCCGGCCACCGTGAATCAGTTGCAAAATGACCTGATTGCGCAGGGATTTGATTGCCTTGAAGGCGCAGGCCCTTTTGCCTGCATTGACGACGTTTTCAATTATGCTTTTGAAAACTGCGCTCCACCCATTGACACAACCGGAAACAACTGCGATCCGGCGGTTGTCGCACAGGTACAAACCGACCTCATCGCCCAGGGCTTTAGCTGTCTGGTGAATGCCGGCCCTTTTGCCTGTGTTGATGATGTGGTGAATTTTGCTTTGGAAAACTGCCCGCCTAATGGAGGTGGCGGCGGAAATCCGTGCGATTCGGCCATTGTGGCACAAACGCAAGCCGATTTGATCGCTCAGGGTTTTGACTGCCTGATCGGCGCTGGCCCTTTTGCCTGCGTGGATGAAGTATTCGATTATGCTTTCGAAAACTGCGCTCCGCCGATTGATACCTCTGGTTGCGATTCAAACCTGGTTTGGCAAGTACAAGCCGATATGATCGCTCAGGGTTTTGACTGCCTGATCGGTGCTGGTCCGTTTACCTGCGTTTACGAAGTATATGACTTTGCCTTTACAAACTGCTCTCCGGTGATTGATACCACAGGTGGCGACCCTTGTGATTCTGTTGTCGTTAACCAATGCCAGCAAGACCTCATTGCACAAGGTTTTGATTGCTTAGTCAATGCAGGCCCGTTCAATTGCCTGGATGAACTGTTTAATTACGCTTTGGAAAATTGCCCGCCTCCGGTGGATAGCAATGCGTGCAATCCTGTATTGGTCGCTCAGGTTCAGTCTGACCTGATTCTGCAAGGTTTTGATTGCCTCGTGAATGCCGGTCCGTTTGCCTGTGTCGAAGAGGTACTGCAATATGCTTTTGATAACTGTGCGCCACCCATTGATACCACTGGCGGCGACCCATGCGATTCAGTATCTGTTCAACAAACCATCGATGACATGATCGCACAAGGTTATGATTGCCTGGCCAATGCCGGCCCTTTCGCTTGTGTACATGAAGTGATTTGCTATGCTTTCGATCATTGCCCGCAGTATGTGGATACAACATTCACATTGCCAGTTTGCCTGCAAAACATTCCCGATTCAGTGGTGACTTTCCAGCAAATGATTCAGTATATCGTCGCTAATTGTGATTCAACCGAGGTCGGTGTTCCAGCCTGCTGGTTGACTGCACCACAATTCCAGACTGATGATGAGTTCATCTTGTGGATTACTGAAAATTGCGATTCAGACAGCCTGTACAGCGGTAACATGAGCGGCGTAACCAATTACTTCTTCAGTACGCAAGGCTCAGTGGGTGTAAGCCAGCCTGAAATCGCTTTCGAAATGGAGATCAGCCCGAACCCGACCAGTGCAATCATTAATATTTCCATGAAAGAAGGCGACATCAGCCGTATTGAATTGTATGATGTGACTGGCCGTCAGTGCATGGTAAAAAGCGACGTTGCAGCGTCCAAAACAACATTGAACCTGGCGCACATGCCAGCCGGTATCTACCTCGCTCGTGTACAAAACAGCGAAGGCGCAGTAGTAACCCGTCGTATCGTAAAGGAATAAATTTTGGTTAACCTTCCATTGAATTCAAACCATACGCACCTATGATTTGGATTACCGCCACCTCGAGTTATTCGGGGTGGCTTTTTTGTTTTGGGAAAGAAAAATGAAGTAAGATTCAGCCCTGACTATAAACTGATTTTGGAAAATAGTGCCTTTTCCATAACCTCAAGGCGGCCTGCCAAATGAGCAATTTTATTTTCTAATTCCTGTATTTTTTCAGAAGCAACAGTCGAATAATTGTTGTTATCGCCCTCCTGATTATTATTGTTAAAACTGTTGATAATTGGCCGCTCTCCAAGGGCCATAAGTTCATCCTCTGAAATATCCAGTTTCTGGGCGACTGCCTTTATCTCCTTTCTTGTAAGGTCTCGTGCGCCAGATTCCACCTTCCGCCAGGTACGCTCTGATTTATTAATGGTATCGCCCATTTGTTCGGGTGAAAAGCCTCTGTTTTCACGATACTTTGACAACATATATCCAAAATTGTCCATAATTCAATGTTTTGGGGGCCAAAATAATAGATTGGAAAGAAGTTTCCAAACAATGGAAAGAAAAGGGGAAATGTTGGAAGGTTATGGCACACAGAGAATGCATTCATTTTTGAAAAATTAGGCTGACTTTTTTGATGCCTGAAGGCATGAAAACATACGTTAATTTTTTTAAAAAAACTACAAAAATGAAGCATTTTATCTTAATTCTGGCTTATATTGCCATGTCATCAATTTTCTACTCCTTATCAGCTCAGTCTTTTTCAACGACACTGGATTTGGAAATTGTAAATTCAAATCAATTGACGAAGGATGATGATGAACATGTTGTAACTTTCAATTTGGGCCCTAAAGACCTGATCAATTTCGTAGAAAGGCAAGGGAAAGGCTCGTTTTACATTCGATTAAAGCAAGGAAGTTTGATTCAAAACATTGGCCCATTTCAAAATACATTCAAAAGGAGACACGAAAATGATGACAAACTCTGGAAAAGCATATGGTTGAACCCAGCCCCGAGCAGCAACCTTAAAAATGGAAGTTTTTTACTTATTAACAACGATGGCATTTCGGGCGTGATAAAGTCTCCAGATGTTAATATGAGTATAAATCTTGATTATGAACGTCCTTTGTTCAATGGACAAGTTTGTCAGATAATAAGACCACATAACACAACTTCAGAAACATCTCAATATCCTGATATTTGTGAAGGCTTTGTTGAGTATGTGATCCAGATTGACCAATCATTTGTAAATCGCTTCACCACTAGTTCAAATCCTACTCAGGCAGCACTTGATAAAGCAGAATCTGACTTTGCCATAGCCAGCGGAAGTTATTGGATATTAGAAATTGCTCCTAACCTATTTCCTTCAAATGTGTTTACAGCTCCGGTAGAACCAGTTGATAACCTTTATAACAGTGACGAAGGAGACTGGGCCGATAATATTCGATCGTATTGGTCTTCACATTACCCATGTTTAGCCAAAGATGGTATTGTTTATTTCTCTGGCCGTACTGGCACTGGCTTTGCTGGTTACACAAAAAACGAACAAGGATTTATATGTTATGAACCGTCAAGTGAATCGGGGCAACGTGTTTCAATTATTATGTATAATACAGATGAGAGCAGGCCTCGTACTGTTGCCCATGAAATTGGGCATCAATTAGGCTTAGGACACGAAAATGAAATTTGTGGTCAAACTTGCGGACCAACTTCCTTTTTAATGTGTCAACCATCTGGAACCAAAAAGGAGTTATCAATTTGTATGCAAGGCAAATTAGAATCGAATTATCCATCATCTGGTAACGTAGAGAGATGTAACTGCTTTAAAAAGAAACTTTCTGTACAAACAAATTGTATTAGGTGTAAAGCAACACCAACATCTTTTTCAGCGGACAATTTAACGCCCACCATTGGATGCGTCGAAAAATCAAACATCATTCACTTTACTTCGCTGGTTGAAGGTGGTTGCAATCCAGAAACTTTGCCTATCAGAGCAAGAATAAAGACAAGTTACTTCATCCCCCAAATAGATAATGGCACTTTTAGCAACTACTTTACTCATACAAGAGTGGCGGGTGAATGGACAGAGTTGATTGCAAGACAGGACCCTAATGGCCCTAACAATGATATATCAAACCCGGAGATACTCCATGCGTTTGATGCAAATTCATCTCCGATTAATGTAAGTTTCAATATCAAATTCTCGCCTGCGTTGAATGCAATACCATCTACTGGGAATATCTATATTTACGTAGGTGATTATTTTAATAGTTTTAGCACGCTTCAAAATAGACAGTTCATACTAAAGCCGTACTTCCCACTTACGGTAACACCTGGGCAGACAATCATAGATGTCATCCCAACTTCAAGTGATCATAAAAATTTCCACATCCTGGGAGATTTAAGTTTTCCTTTTGCCAGTAATTTGCCTCCGAATCAGTCAAATACGGCGTATAGTGTTGAAAATATTTCCGGCTTTCAAGGGACGCCGGCTACGTCGTACACCATTAATGGCCTTAATTTGATCTTTAATACTGGTAATGCAATCGTACTAAACGAAGACACAAAACTCATTTTTACCAATGGATCAATGGAGGGTTGTACAACAATGTGGGAAGGTATAAATATGGGTAATTTTTCTGAATTGATTTGTAAAAATTCTACCCTGAAAGATGCTCAATACATGGTAAATGCCAATAAGCGAAACAATATTGTTCTGGAAAACAATCAGTTTTTCGATAATAATTTCGGTGTTAAGGTGCAAAGCAGTGTGTCTCCTCCAATCACCATTTCACTAATGAACAATCTGTTTTCGACTGAAAACTCTCTGCTTCCGCCTTATTCTGGACAAAATCCATTGCCTGTAAATGGCCAGGGTTATACAGGTATCTATTTTAATAACATCAATGGAACCATTAATACTTCAGTAGGGCTACAAAATACTTTTAGAAACCTTCAAAACGGCATTTTGGCTGTAAATTCTAATTTGAGCATTAGAAACA
>JADZBJ010000029.1 GCA_020852155.1 Saprospiraceae bacterium
GCGGTTAATCATAAAAAGCACAGAATCGCTACTGATGAGACACCCTCGACCCATACAACTTGGCATGTCATGATGATCGCCTGTTCGGCGCCTCAGGATTGTTTTCACCGGGCATTCACCACGAGGCGTAAAGTTGTCATCAGGTTATGATCTTCACTACTCACCACCAGCGTGTACAAACCGCCGGGCAGGTTGGCCGGAAGATTAAATGCAGATTCATTAGCCGCCCATTTCCCTTCCAGGACTGTTTTGGATTGAAGGTCAATGAGTTTCCATTGGCAGGCAATATCTTCCGGCAGGTTGAATACCGAAACCGCTTGTCCGGCATTTACCGGCGAAATACAACGAATTTCAGAAGCGGAAGTCGTTGGTTGCGCCGCCGAGACAGTACCACAAGGCGCATAACTGATAGCGAAGCGCTCCCAGGTGCTGTTGCTAGCCGGTGAAAAATCCATATAAGCCAGCGATTGATTATTGTTCCAGCCAAACGCCATTTGCAGTTGCTGGTCGGTGCCGGCACAGTTAATGTCGTAGGCTCGTATGCGATTGCCTTGAGCGTCATATTCAAACATGGCTCCATTACAGAAATTATTGCTATCGGTATTTTTGATCGTTTTGATATGTCCGTCTCCATCGTACGTCCAGGCGACTGAACGTTGCTGCGGAGTACCGTTTGTTTTGGAAATAACCGCCATGGCTTGACGGCAAGTCCCGGTCAGGTAAGCCCTGGCTACATTGTAGATGTTGTTGTTGAATGTCCCTTCAACATCGGTATAACCCATGTAGTGTTGACATGTATTAAACGGAGAAAAAGTCCAGGTTCGGTCCAGTACAAAATCATTGGGTGTTGCTTCAAAGAAATAGCGCTCTATTTTGGTGATGTTTTCACTGGCGTCGTAGTAGTACGAAAATCGCCAGTAATATTCACCAGTTGGGATGTCTTCATAATCAATAGTCGTCATGGTGACTTTTCGATTCAGCAGGTCGTATTCCATGTTTATTTCATAGACCACTGGTGTGCCAGGGGCTGAGACACGAACAGATTTTAAACGACAATCAGAGAAACGTTCAAAAGCCAGGGTGAAAATCACGGGTGTAACAGGCCCGGTACTATCTACTTCCAGATAGTCCATTCGGTGCGGCGGGTGCGCAGCCAGCCAGGCAGGATCGTAGTCGTAGTAGTCTGCATCTGAATTGCCATCAAAAATCTCAAGTCCCAATACCTGTGCTTCAATTCTGGAAAAGACAGAGACGTTTTGGGCTGTTGTAAAATAGTTGTGCAGCAGGAATGCCAGTAAAAAGAAGAAAATTCTCATTGTTTGAGTCGTTTTTGTAACTGAATAGGCCAATGGTAGCGACCTGATCAATTGCGTTTTAAATTATTCTTTAATGCCCTGAATGCCTGCCCACCAAGAGTAGCAGAAAGAAGCAGGGCGCCCTTCGGGCTTAAATTTAGCAGTAAAACTGTCGGTACCGGTAAACTGTCCGTTAATTTTCATTTTTGTGCCGCCGCAGCAGGAGCCGTTGTATTCCACGACAGCCTCGAACGTATTCTGGCCCGTCATCTGCCCCTCGAGGTGAGCGGTGGCGCAAACACCTTTGGCCCAGGTGTATTCGCCAGTGATCCGTGAATCCTGAATTTTCAGGGCGATGCCGATTTCATGCGTTCCGCTGGCATTTTGTCGCTGACCATCTTTACTGAGTTGTTCCGTGGGCGTAACGATCATTTTCCAGTCGCCATTCAAAGAAGCATCCACATTGACCTGCCCGCGAGCAGGCGCGGCCGAAATAGTCTGATTGGGGTTAACGGGCGCTGCCGCAGGTTCCGTACGCTGGTTTTGGGGTGTCGTTGTTGTGTTGGAGGCGTTTTTGCCTCCTCCAAACCAGTTTTTGACTTTTTGTACCGTTGGATTAGCGTCAAGGTTCACTTTGATCGTGATCGGATCAGTGTTGGTATTGGTGTTTGACGGGGTGTTGTTTTGTGCTTGAAGCCACATGGCAATGAGGCAAAAGCCGAGTAACAGGACTGATTTTTTCATTGTAAACAAGTTTTTGTAGCGCCTACGGCAACCGGGCGCAGGGTGAAACATCGCCTGCCAACTGATTTTAGCAGACATAAACCCAAGAGAGCCATTCCTTTCCCGAGGTAATGTTCCCTGCCGCTTTTTTTCTTTTTTTCTTTTCTTGCTGCCGCACATTACCTTTTTGTATGTGAATCACTCATAAGCAGGGTATGACTGACGAAGAAATCATTCAGGCATTTAGAACAGGCGGAACCCAGGCCAATAAAGCATGGACTTATTGCCTGAAGCATTGGCGCGGGAAGTATCGTCGGGTAATTTCGAGCATGGGAGGCACCGAGCAAGAAGCCGATGACGCACTGATGTCTGTTGCCTTCGGATTTCAGAGGGCCGTTTCAAGCGAGATATTTAAAGTTCAATTCTCACTGGAAGCCTACCTCACACGCAGTGTCGTGAACTGGTGGCTGAATATGAAAAAAACGGAAAACAAGTTAAATACACTTGATTTGGATGGTATTGAAGGCTTTTCATCCAATCAGGCAGAAGCAGAAAGCGCTCTGTATCAGCATGAACTGAAACGCCTGCTGGATCATGTCATTACCCAGGCGGCAGGAGCGCGTTGCCTGAAAATCCTGGGACTTTTCGGGCGTGATTTCAGCATGCGTGAAATCGCAGAAGAAATGGGGTTTAAACGTCCCGATAATACGCCGAATGACGATACCGCCAAAAACGAAAAATCAGGTTGCCAAAAAAAAGTACGAGCATATTTTATCAAACACCCGCAGATCGCAGCACAATTGAAATCGTACCTGAACCATGAATGACGAAAAAATACTGAAAGAAATATCGGATTATCTCGATGGTCAACTCTCTGATGCTGAATGTTCGGCATTTGAACAGCGCCTGAGCAATGATGCCGAACTGTCCAACGCCCTGAATGCAGAGATAGCCACGCGCATGACCATAGAACACCTGGCCGAGCGCAGCCTGCAAACGGACATCCGTGAAATGCTGCACGGCCTGGACAACGAGGAAAAGTCAGATAAGCATCGCGCGATTACCCGCTCGCTCGCTTTGCATCGCCTGATCATTTTGGCATTAGCGGTGGCGCTGGTCTGGGCGTTTTGGCGGTTAAATCACACCGATAGAGCAACAGCGCCTGAGCCGTCTGTTCAGCCACAGCCTCCTCAGGCGGCAATACAGCCTTCAGGCGACAGCGTGCCTGAAATGGTAACAAAGCAGCCGCTTAAAATGGCTCAAAACTCCCCGCAAAAATTCCCTTCGTATAAGGATAATCCGAATCAGTCTTACCCGGAAAATGAATCTGGTTCCACTGAATTTTCACCAAGGGCGCTGGCATTGACGGCTCTTCCGATGCCCAATTTTACGACGTATTCCAGTTTAATCCGAAGCAATGCCCAATATCGGGACACTCTGCTGATCGAGGCCGTAGATGCGTATTATGCCGGGGAATACAATCGTGTAATCAAAATTTTGCAGTACAGCGTAAATGAAAACCTTCAGGATCCTACCGCTATGCCTTATTTCAACCCTGAATCCGTGACGCCTGAGCGCATGGAACTATTGGGCTATGCTTTTTTAATGCTGGGGGAAATCCCCAAAGCCATAGCATGCTTCGAGGTTCAGGGGGAGCTCAATGTGCCCGACGATTTTGCACCTGCGTTTAATATTTTCAAGTGTCAAATCACGCAACCGCAGCAGTATCGAAAGGAGATAGATGCTTATTTGAAAACCATGCGCACCGTTCCAAACCACCCATACAGGCGATTTATCGAGCCGGTTATCGAAATTTTAAACAACAACGGTTATTGAACGCACGATCTTCGATGGCATGAAAAAACACCGGTTACTGATGAGCATTGCCAGTTCGGCTATTCTGTTGGGCATATCGGCATACTTGTATCCCGGCGGCTCTGAGTTCGACCCTGCTGCCACCGGCTTTGATCTGCGCCATAATTACTTGTGTAATCTTTTCAAGGAAACAGCCATTAACGGCCAGTATAACCCCGGCAGACTTTGGGCTATTGCCGGTATGGTGTTTCTGAGCGGGACTTATGCCGCTTTCTTTATCCGTGCTTACGGGAAAATTCCGCATCCGACAAGCGCGCGCATCATCAAGTGGTGCGGTACCGGCGCTGCAATCTGCGCTTTTCTGGCGGTTACGCTCTGGCACAACCTCATGACCAATATCGGAGTAACCCTGGCCATGCTCGCCCTGTTCTACCTGATGGTGTTTATTTTCAAAACCCGACTGATCTGGTTGAAAATACTAAGCATCGTGAGTTTGGCTGCGCTGTATTTCAGTGCATTCATCTACTACACCCAAATCTGGATTGGTCTATTGCCCGTCATGCAAAAAATAGAATGGGCGCTTTTGATCGCCTGGATGCTTTCGCTGGAATATTTTACAGAAAAGCAGGATTTCACAAGGTAGGTGGGTGGTTATTTGTTACGATACGTTTACGAAACTTTCAAAGTCTTTTGATTACCCACAGAATATTTCATTCAGTTCTTTGATAGAATAACAAATATGCGTCCAACAGAATTTGGAGTTGTTGCACGGCTCTGCTGAGGATTTTCAGC
>JADZBJ010000030.1 GCA_020852155.1 Saprospiraceae bacterium
AAACTTATTCTTTCAAAACTCGCTCCCGACGATTGGCTTGTGCTACTGGACGAACAAGGCCAACAGTTCACTTCAATGGAGCTGTCCCGTTGGCTCGAGCGGAGGCTCGGCGACTCCCGCAGAAAAATGGTGTTCCTTATTGGTGGCGCTTTCGGTTTTTCGCCCGATGTTTATGCCCGCGCTAACGAAAAATGGTCGCTGTCCAAACTGACCTTTTCGCATCAAATGATTCGGCTTTTTGCCCTCGAACAACTCTACCGGGCAATGACCATCCTGCGCAACGAACCTTATCACAATGTTTAGAGGTTAGTGGTTAGCGGTAAGTGGTTAGTGGACATAATCTACTCATTACTAACCACTTACCTCTAATCACTAACCGCTAAACACTTACCTCTAATCACTTACCACTCATGAGTATTACCTACCTGATTATTGGTTTTACGGCCCTGATTTCGATCATGGCTTTCAATAATTACGACCTGAGCATAAAACTGCGGCACTGGCCGTATCGCGAACTGCGTTATCGGGAGTATTACCGTTGGCTGACGTCAGGATTCCTGCACGGCGACTGGATGCACCTGATTTTCAACATGATGACGCTGTATTTTTTTGGTCGGGTGACGGAAATGTTCTTTGAATATTACTTCAGTGGGATGGGCAAGGTGCTGTTTGTGGTATTTTACGTGTTAGCCATCGTTGCATCGTCGTATGGCACCTTCAACCGGCACAAGGATAATCCGCAGTTTGCCAGCATCGGCGCTTCGGGCGCTGTGGCAGCCGTATTGTTTGCCGCTATTTTGTTCATGCCCTTGCAGCCGATCATGCTGATGTTGATTCCAATTCCGATACCGGGTTTTATATTCGGGGTGCTGTACTTGTGGTTCAGCCATTACGAAGCGCGGCGCGGCGCAGACAACATTGACCACCTGGCGCACTTTTTCGGGGCAGTGTTTGGCTTTTTCTTTCCATTATTGCTCAAACCTGACCTCTTCATGCGCTTTTTGGAGCAGTTGATGTCGTATTTTGAATAGACCTGTTTCCCTTTAATATGACCTGGATAATCCTGATCGTGGCTTTCCTGGCCTCTATGCTAACCCTGTTTTCGGGGTTCGGGCTGGGCACATTGTTGACGCCCGTTTTTGGCGTTTTCTTCCCGCTTCAGGTGGCTGTAGCCATGACAGGCGTAGTGCATTTGTCTAATAACTTATTCAAAATGAGTCTGTTGCACCGCAATGTTTCTCGTGAAATGTTGTGGCGTTTTGGCGCGCCGTCTGTCGTGGGCGGACTGGTAGGCGCACTGCTGCTGAATCAGTTGGGCAAACTCCCGGCCTTGTACGTCTGGGAATGGGACGGCCATATCAGACAAGTAACGCTGCTCAAACTCTGCATTGCAGCGCTGATGATCTTTTTTGCTTTTATGGAAATCGTACCTGCACTCAAGAAGGTCAATTTCGCCGGGCGTTATCTCACAACCGGAGGCTTGTTGAGCGGCTTTTTCGGTGGGCTAAGCGGTCATCAGGGCGCGCTACGCTCGGCATTTCTGGTGAATACCGGATTGACCAAAGAGCAGTTCGTCGCTACGGGAACAGCCATTGCCTGTTTGGTTGACCTGACCCGACTGCCGATTTACATTCAAGGATTTGCAGCGCAAAACCTGCTCGATCAATGGCCGTTACTGCTCATGACCACTGCCGCGGCGTTTGCCGGAGCATGGCTCGGTACGCGCTACCTGAAAAAAATTACGCTGGAAACCGTGCAGCGCATCACAGCCGTGATGATTATCATTATTTCCGTTTTACTGGCGGCTGGCGTTATTTGAATGGCGCTGGCGCGCCGTTTGAAGTTGTTAGAATACTCGCTGGCGCTCGCGTTTGAAGTGGTTTGAAGTTGTTAGAATGCTCGCTGACGCTCGCTGTTTGAAGTGGTTTGAGGTTGTTAGAATGCTCGCTGGCGCTCGCGTTTGAGGGGCGCTGGCGCGCCGTTTGAGGTGGTTGGGGAACGAGGTTTACGAAAACTTTGAAAGTTTCGTAAACGTGTTGGCGAGGGTATTTTACTTTCCTTTGCCCTGAATCAAGACCAGCGCAGTGTAGAACATGATTTTGAAATCAAGGGCCAGCGACATGTTTTCGATGTACAGTAAGTCAAATCGCAGGCGCTGTAACATTTCTTCGACAGTAGAGGCGTAACCGTATTTCACCTGGCCCCATGAGGTAATGCCGGGGCGAACTTTCAGAAGGTGGCGGTAATGCGGATTTTTCTCCAAAATCAGGTCAATATAATGCTTGCGCTCAGGCCTTGGGCCTACGAGCGACATTTCACCACGCAATACATTGATAAAATTGGGCAATTCGTCAAGACGATATTTGCGCATCACGGAACCCCAGGGCGTACAGCGCGGGTCGCCGTCTTTGGAGAGTTGGGGGCCAGCCTGTTCGGCGTTGACCCACATAGAGCGGAATTTGATAATTTGAAACGGCCTTCCACCCTGCCCCAGGCGCTCTTGCTTGTAAAATATCGGCCCGGGTGAAGAAAGCCTGACGCGCAGCGCCGTATAAGCAAAAACCGGCGAAAGGATCAGTAAAGCCAGTCCACTGGCCGCCACATCTATGAAACGCTTGAGCGTGCGTTGCCATTTGGGCATCAATTCCTGTCTGATTTCGATCAAAACTGCGCCATAAACGTGGTTCATCTTGACAGAGCCCAGCAGGATATCATACATGTCGGGAATGATCTTGACCAGTACAGATTCGCCGAAATCGAACAGCGTATTCAGGATGTCGCGCAGGCGATTGTGCTCCGATGTTTCAATGGCGATGATGACTTCTTCGATATGATGCTCCCTAATGACATCGGCCAGGTCTTTTATCTTGCCAAGTTTGGGCAGATGCGTTTCGAGCACTTGCTCTGCACCGCCGTTGGTGTCAATAAATCCGACAAACCGATTGCCGAGGCCGAGTTTGATCTCGTTGTAGAGATCAAGCGCATTATGATTGCCGCCCAGCATGAGGGTATTAAAACTCACTTTACCAGATTTCAATCGCTGATGCGCGCGCGTCAGCAGGATCATACGCATCAGGCCAGTCAGGCAAAAATGCAGGCAAAACAGGGTCAGAAACGAATGATAATACGTGTGATAATCTTTCACCACATCATCGAGGATGAGGGTAAAAAACAAAAAAGTCGTACCGAAAAACGAGATAAAAAACGTGCGGGTTAATGTCCGAATACGCCCCATTCGATACACGTCAGTGTAGTGATCGAAAATGGAATACAGCATAACCCAGCCCGTCGGAACGATCAAAATGCCAAGAATGAAATTCGGGTCGGTGATGATACTCCATCCCCAGGGCACGCCTTCGAGGTATTTTCTGTAAAAGAAAAAAGCAGCCCAAGCCAGCATGGCCATGAAGAAATCGGCCAGTCCGTAAAAAAAGGTATCCCGTTGTCTGATGTTTCTAAACAAAATCCGATTGGTTTATAAGCGGTTGTTTAAAATTCTCTCACTGGCTTTACAAGGCATCTTTTTGAATCCAGCAGGGAAATTTAAACAACCGCTAAGAGCATCAATAATGAATAATGCGAATGTTATCAATCAGCACTTTACCCTTGGTTTGTGTGTACCCTCCGCTGCCATTCTTGGGCAAATTGAGGAGAAAGCGTACTTTATGTTGTGGCGAAGGGTTTACCTCTGCGACAAAATCAGTGATCTGAAGGTAAATTTTGCGCCATTCCGAGCCGGGGTTAAACAAGTACACCGACTTCGGTATTTGCTCTTGTCCCGACTTGCTGCCAACCAGCCAGATTGAAAAAGGCATATCGGTTTTATAGTGCATTTCAAGCCAGACCTTCTGCCCGCCAGTGGTCGGCATGGCTGCCAGTTCGGTGGTGACATCCATCAAAGGGTGTACTGAATCCACTTCCATGAGCAAACTTTTTCCGAAAAAAGCATCTTGCGAAGTCAGCAACAGGTTCATGCCATCGTCGCTATCCCGGTTTTCGAGTACGATGGTTGAATTTTCATCAAATGTGCCCCTCGCCGGGTCCCACGCGAATGTTGCAGTCGGATCGTATGAGGTGATCGGCTGAACCGTAGTTATCTTACCTGCCGTGAGCGTCTTTTTCACATCATAGCGCAGTAAAAACGGGTAGATAGCCGGTGTGCTGAGAATACCGTTTTCCTTGATGCCCGGAAATACAATAATATCCGTTTCGCCTTCGGTCAGCACAGGCACTTCAGCGGGCAAAGTGTAAGCCCCCAGAAATTCGCCATTGATGTACAACCAGCCATCGGTAATTTTTTGCCAATCGGCGCCGCCTGCCGCCTGAACAGTAAACGGTTCGATGCGAACGTAGGCTGGAATAGGCTCCAGCGTATCTTTACAAGCGTTGAGGAGCAACAGCCCCAGGGCCATTACACTCGCCGTCATGCGCCAGGTCAAACGCGTCATATTAAATTGAAAATCAACGGATTGACTGGCTTTTACCTTCCTGAAAAAAGGTAGTAACCGATTTAATGTTTGCTTTTTCATGGATGTTACAGGTTTTGCCCTTGGCAAAAACGCAGGAGTTGATGTCGCCGCTGCCTTGAGCAATGAATGATTTATGCATCAGAGGTTTTTAAAATTTCACTGCTGGATTCAAAGAGATGTCTTTTTGAGCCAGTGAGGGAATTTTAAACAACCTCTCAAGATTCACCGACAGTGACAATCCAGAAGTCTTCCTGCTTCAGGTATCGTTGAGCCAATTCCTGAATTTCGGCGGCAGTGATATTTCGAATAGTATGGGCCAACTGATCAAAAAATGCCCAGTCCATATCGTCGGTCAACTGTCCGCGCACGACGTCTGAAATGTTCATCGGACCGTCGAGGCCATTCAGGAACATACCCAGCAAATAATTGCGCACCATATCCAGTTCTGTGTCCTCAACGGGATTATCGCGCAATTTTTTCATTTCCGCAAAAATCGCCCGTAAAGTAGCCGCCGTTTTTTCCCGATTTACTTCCGTAGCAATGTACAGACAGCCGTCGTGCATCATAGCGTCGAGGGTGGAATAAATATGGTAGGTAAAGCCCTTTTTCTCACGAATATTGGTCATCAGCCTGGAACCAAAATAGCCGCCGAGAATCGTATTGAGGATAAAAAGTCCGATGTAGTCAGGATGCTTGCGCGTGAACGTCCGCCGACCAATGCTGATGGCTGTTTGTAAAGAGCCGGGCAAGTCAACGTGTACGCGCTGCGTTTTCTTTGTCGGTCCGGGCGCGGGTACGGGCGCTACGGACAAGGCGTGTTCAGTGGCTGGCTGGCTGGCTTGTATAGTACCTAAATGCTCGTCTATCAAGGCTAGAACAGACGCGTCAATGCCGCCGGACGCCACCACGAAACAATGTTCAGGTCGAAGCCATTCGGCATGATGGCCCGCCAGCGCTTCGCGACGGAGGGCTTCGTAATCAGCGGGCACCGAATTATAGCCGTATGGATGATGCGCGCCGAAAATCAGTTCGGTAACTTTGCGGTAAGCCAGCACATCGCCTTTTTCCAACTCGACAGATAATTCAGCAATGGCCGTTTCGCTGAATGTGGCGAGTTCTTTTTCCGGAAAAGTTGGTGCAGATAAAATTTCAGCCAGCAGCGGAACGAGTTCTGCGGCGTATTTTTTCAGGCAAAAAAGGGAAAAATTCGTCGTATCCAGGTTAGTGGGTGTACTCACCGATCCGCCGTAAAAATCTATCAACTCGGCCAGTTCAGCGCCGGAATGCTGTAACGTTCCTTCGCGCATCAGTCGCGAAGTAGCCCTGGCCAGCAATTTTTGGCGTTCTTCCAGTCGTCCAACCCTGAATACCAATTCAATTTTCACCACCTCTTGCGCCGGAAAATCCAGCACATAGAGTGGAATACCGTTGGTCAGCCGTTTCATCACCGGGCGCGGTACGGCCAACTGGCGAATCGGGTGCAGCGGCGGCGGCGAAACTCGGTGTAAATGCAGGCTGGATGTGGACATAGCGTAAAAGGGCCGCAAAGGTCGGAAATTTTGTCGGCCCTTAAACGCGGGCGATCAATTCTTTTTGTTCTTTTCGATTTCTTCTTTCAACTTGCGCAATTGTTCTTCTGCCTTTTGAACATCTGACTGCAACTGCGACAACTTCTTGCTTTCCTCCGCTGATTTCTGGCGGCTCTCTTCTGATTTGCGGTTTTCATCAGCGATGATTCTGGCCGATTCTGTTTTTACCTTGTTGACCTCTTCTGCCGTTTGGGCTTTAAGGTCTGCAATGGCTTTGGCTTCGCTGTCGCGGGTTTGAGCGATGAGCGCTGCGGATTCCTGGCGCGCCTTCTGAATATTTTCAGCGGCTTCTTTTTGAGCCGTTCCGATTTCTTCAGCGGATTTCTTTCTGGAGTCTTCTGCTTCCGTAGCGTATTGAAGTTTTTTGGATTCAGCGTCTTTTCTGGCGGTGGCGATGACACCGGCGGCTTGTTCGCGCGCGTCGGCTACTTCCTTGCGCGAGCGTTCCTGAGCATCCGAAACTTCTTTAGCGTAAGCGGCTTTTTTATCGTCTGCTTCCTTTTTGGCCAGGGTAATCGCTTCGATGGATTGTTGTTTGGCGGTCGCTACTTCACGGGCGGCATTTTCGCGCGTGGTGGCGATCAGGTTAGCGGCATCTTCTTTGGCCTTGGCGGCGGCTTCTGCGGCGTCCTGTTTGGCTTTCGCGGCATTTTCACGGGCAGTGCGGACATCTTCAGCGGCTTTTTGGTTGGCCGCAGCAATTTCCGTGGCGGCTTTTTCGCGGCTTGTGGCTACATCATCGGCCAGGCGCTGGCGCTCGCGTGATGAGTTTTCACGAGCCATACGCACGCTGTCTGCTTCAGAGGTTTTGATGGCCAGTAACACTTGCGCGCTTTGGCGTTTGGCGTCGGAGATGGTATTGGCGCTTTCCTGTTGTGCACGAACAGCGGCCTCGCGGGCGGAGGCGACTTCATTGGCGGCTTTTTCCTTGGCGGCAGCGATTTCAGCAGCGGCTTTTTCGCGACTGGCGGCCACTTCTGCGGCGGAAGCCGTGCTATTTTCGGATTGTTTTTTGCGCGCTTCGGCAATAGCCGTTGCCGCATCGGCCTGAATCTGTTTTACCTTATCGTCGGCCGTTAGTTTGGATGAGTTGACTTCCTGAGCGTATAATTTTTGAGCCTCCGAGGCTTTGCTATTGGCTTCCTGTACACGCAGGCGAGCTTCTTCCTGCGCTTTGACCACTTCTTGCTGGCTGCGTTCTCTGGCTTTGGCGACTTCTGCAGCGCTTTCTGCCTTGATGCGTGTTTCCTGTTCTTTGGCGGCAGCGATGGATTTGGCCAATTCCTGCTGGATACGCTGAATTTCAGCATTGGCTTTTTCGCGACTGGCGACCACTTCCATAGCGATGCTGTCGCGTTGTGCTTTACTGTTGGCCTGACTGGTAGCAATAATTTTATTGGCTTCGTCTTGTACTTGCTGTACGGTTTGCGCAGCCTTTTGTTTGCTTTCTACAACGCCCTGAGCAATGGATGCTTTTTCTACATTAGCCTTTTGCTGCTGATCGGCTACTTCGCCTTTGATTTT
The DNA here is from genome assembly GCA_020852155.1 of Saprospiraceae bacterium. Lineage (GTDB taxonomy): Bacteria > Bacteroidota > Bacteroidia > Chitinophagales > Saprospiraceae > M3007. The sequence continues at coordinate 7,583 of JADZBJ010000030.1, forward strand.
AGCGATTTCTTCGCTGGCCCGGCGGCGCGATTCTGCGATTTCTGTAGCGGCATTTTCTTTTTGGCGGGCGACATTTTCCTTGATTTCGGCCATTTCATTGGCTGAATTTTGCTGCGCCAGCGCTTTTTCTTCGGCGAGTTTTCGGCGCGTTTCGGCCAGGTCTGTGCTTAGTTTTTGACGTTCCAGCGTGCCATTTTCCCTGGCTTTGGCTACTTCGTTGGCCGTTTCCTCCCGGACGCGCAGTATTTGTTCAGCAGCCGTCTTTTTGCTTTCCACCACGTCATCGGCTGTTTTGTTTTGCTCTGTTTTTGCTTTTTCACGAGCCTCTGTGATCACACGGGCATTTTCGTCGCGAATACGCTTCAATTCCTCATCGGCATTGGTGCGGGCGGATGAAACTTCATCAGCATATTGAAGTTTGCTTTGCTCCAATTTTTCGCGGGCGGCTGCCACTTCGCGAGCGGCATTTTCACGCGCCTTTTGCACCTCTTCAGCCGAACTCAGTCTGGCTTTTTGAATATCTTCTCCGGCTTGACGACGGGCTTCGTCCACGTTTAAATTAATTTTCACAATCGCGGAATCCGCTTTCGAACGGCTGGCGGCAATGGTTGTCTGTGCCTCTTGGCGGGCCTTTTCTATTTCAGACAGGCTGGCTTTTCGCGCTTCGATAACTTCGTTGTTGAATTCCAGTTTTTTATGATTGGCTGCTTCGCGGGCTGCGGCGACCTCTTGCTGTAATTGCAGTTTGATTGCATCGGCTCGGTCTTTTTCAGCCTTTATTTCAGCGCGTAACTTTTCCTTGAGTTGTTCCAGGTCGTTGCGCAGGGCAACAACTTCGTTGTCCGACCGGGCGGCGGCGGCAGTACCGCCGGAGTTGCCTGAGGTTTTGTTTTTGCCGGAGTTGGACGTGTTTCCGCCACCGGTATTAGTACCTGGGCTTGTCGTTTCTGATGAGTTGGGTTTGGAAATAGCGGCGCCGGGCGTGTCAACGACTGAAGTTTTGTCCAGAATGTTATAAAAACAGGTGACCAAGCGCTTCAACTCGGCTTGTTGACCTCCATTGATGGTAAATTTATACTTCTGGCGATCAACAAAATTAATGAACGTGATGCCCGTGATGGTCGTATTAGCCATCCATTCGACGGCATCGAGATCAAGTTTGAGGTTGTTTCTATGCGTTGGTACTGCATCAGGTACCAGTTCGTCCATGTTGGCAAATTTATAAATGCGCTCACGACCGCCGCTTTCTATGAAAACCACCTGATCGTCCTGGTTAAACTCAATACCGCCTTCGGAGGTCATTCGGCCGAAAATGCCCTTTTCATTTGTAAAAAACTCAATGGAGTAGTTGTATCCTCCCCTGACAACAATCGTCAACCGCGAAGAATGAGCGATTTGGACGCCGGATATTTTCTTGTTTTCCTTGATAGATGCTGCGCAATCCTGCGCGGAAGATGAGAAGGCCCAGAAAACAAAAATTGGAATGAGGAGGAGCAAGCGGCTAAAAACAGGCTGCATAACGATCGGAAATGATTGGATAAAGGATGGAAAGGCGCGCAAAATAGGCGTTTTCAGGTAAGTTCAAAACCAAGATGCAGGAAGGAAATGAAAAGTTGCCCAAATATTCCGTGCTGAAAGGATATTTTAAACCAAATGTTTTTTCGAATCAGGGAATTCATGTAAAGGTTTGCCCCGGTATGATGATTCCCTCGTTTCTTTGCCTGCCGTTTTATTATTAACCTTCTTGTTTCAGAATACTGTTCACATGAGAATAGACGCATCCTCAGCCCCTCGCCCGGTTGGTTCTTACCCGCACGCACGCCGCGTTGGCAACCTGTTGTTTTTGTCCGGCATCGGCCCGCGCGATCCGCAAACTGACGGCGTACCAGGGCTGCAACGCACGCCTTCGGGCAATTATATCACCTTCGATTTTGAAGCGCAGGTACACTCCGTGTTTCAGAACGTTCGCAGTGTGCTCGAGGCCTGTGGCGCCTCCTGGGAAGACCTGGTTGACGTAACAGTTTTCCTGACCAATATGGAACGCGATTTCGATACTTTCAACCGCGTTTATGCAACGTATTTTCAGGAAAATCAACCATGCCGCACCACCTTGGGCATTGATCGCCTGCCGACGCCTATTTCCATTGAGTTAAAATGTATTGCCGTACTGCCTGACGAACTTTATACCTGATTCTGGCAGGCGAACTGCTGTCGATTTTCTTGTTCGGGACAAAAATCCCCGACAGGCTCTTACCTTCGCGCCATGTTTTCAACCACTAAAAAAATCGGTATTCTCGGCGGCGGACAACTCGGCAAAATGCTGTGCCTCGCCGCAGCCAACTGGGATTTCAAAACCTGTATTCTCGACACTTCGGCGGATGTCCCCGCCGCGAAAGTTTGCCATGAATTTTCAAAGGGCAACTTCAATGATTATCAAACCGTGCTGGATTTCGGGCGCGATAAAGACTTGATAACCATTGAAATAGAACACGTCAATACGGAAGCGCTCGAAGCGCTCGAAGCGTCCGGCGTGGAAATTCACCCTGCACCGCGCGCCTTGAAAATCATCAAGGACAAGGGACTGCAAAAGCAGTTTTATGCAGAAAACGACATACCAACGGCGCATTTCGAACTGTTTGATGATGCCGATGCCGTCCGTGATGCCGTAGCATCCGGACGCTGGAGCCTGCCCTTTGTTCAAAAATCACGCACGGCTGGTTATGACGGCAAAGGTGTCAGTATCATTCGGACAAAATCAGACCTGGACGCCAAACTCCTGCCCGGCCCTTGCCTTTTGGAAATACTGACGCCGATTCAGACGGAAATTGCCGTCATCGCAGCGCGTAACAAGCAGGATGAAGTCGTGACTTATCCGGCTGTGGAAATGGATTTTCATCCGGAAGCCAACCTGGTTGAAATGCTGGTTTGCCCCGCCCGTATTTCACCGCTGGTGGCTGCACAGGCGGAAGCCCTGGCCGAACGCGTTATTCGCGCGTTTGATGTTTGCGGTTTGCTGGCTGTTGAAATGTTCCTCACGCCCGATCAGCAAATTCTGGTGAATGAAGTAGCGCCCAGACCGCACAACAGTGGTCACCACACCATTGATTCGGCCATAACCAGTCAATTCGAGCAACACCTGCGCGCGATTTGCGGACTACCGCTGGGCGCGACACGCCAGATTCAACCGGCAGTAATGGTCAATGTGCTAGGCGAAGACGGCTTCAGCGGCCCTGTCCATTATGAAGGCGCTGATGAATGCCTGGCTATGGAAGGCGTTCATATCCACTTGTACGGCAAAACCGAAACGCGCCCTTTTCGTAAAATGGGCCACGTTACGATCACCGACGACACGTTGGAAGGGGCTATTGTTAAAGCGCAGAAAGTCCGAAGCACATTGCGCGTCATTTCTGTCTGAACAACACCAGCATTTTTCTAATTTTGCGCCTCACTTCCCGGGCGGCACATCCATTTCGCTCAAACATACCCCATCGCAACAAGTCAAATAGCGATTTTGAAAGACAAGGCTTTTTACATGAATATTATTCAAACCCTTCAACAAGCTGTTTCAGCAGTCGTACAACAGTTGTACGGCGAAAGTGTAGAACCAGCCAAAGTCATCATTAACCCGACGCCTGCAGATTTTGAAGGCGACTATTCCATTGTTATTTTTCCGCTTGCTAAAGCCGCGCGCAAATCACCGGACGTGGCTGCTCAGGAAATTGGCGAGGCATTGCGGCAGCAGGTAGTCGATATATCTGATTTTAATGTTGTCAAAGGTTTTTTGAATATTCATGTTTCAGATCGCTACTGGCAAACATTTTTATCCGAATCGCTGAATAATCCGCAATTCGGCCGACAGCCTAAAAATGGCAGCAAGGTCATGGTGGAATATTCCTCGCCAAATACCAACAAGCCTTTGCACCTGGGGCACATTCGGAATATTTTGCTGGGTTGGTCGTGCAGTCAACTGCTGGAAGCAGTGGGCTACGATGTCGTTAAAGTGCAGATCATCAATGACCGCGGCGTGGCAATTTGCAAAAGCATGTTGTCTTGGCAAAAGTTTGGTGAAGGCCAGACGCCGGAAAGCACAGGCATCAAAGGCGACCACTTTGTGGGTGATTATTACGTGCTGTTTGAACAAAAAATCAAGGAAGAATATACGCAGTGGCAGAAGACGCCTGCGGCAGACACCGCTTTTGAAGGCCGTAAAAAAGCAGAACAGAGCCGTGAGGACTTTTTCAAGGAATACAAGAACAAATGGTTTAACGACCACTCTCAACTCGGCGCTGAAGTGCGCGATATGCTGCTGCGCTGGGAAGCCGGCGATAAAGCCACGGTTGGGCTGTGGCGTCAGATGAACGGCTGGGTGTATCAGGGTTTTGAAAAAACCTACGGCGATCTGGGCGTGGGTTTTGACAAATTATACTACGAAAGCGATACTTACCTGCTGGGCAAAGACATCGTGGAAGACGGCCTGGGGAAAGGTGTGTTTTTCAAAAAAGAAGATGGTTCGGTTTGGGTAGACTTGACCGATGCCGGACATGACCAGAAAATCATCCTGCGCTCCGATGGCACTTCGGTGTACATCACACAAGACCTCGGCACGGCGCGCATGCGCTACCACGACTTCGGCGCAGAACGGATCGTTTACGTGGTCGCATCGGAGCAGGACTACCATTTTCAGGTGTTGTTCGAAACGCTGAAACGACTGGGCGAACCCTATGCCAATGGTTTGTACCACCTGTCGTACGGCCTGGTTGAACTGCCTTCAGGTCGCATGAAAACCCGCGAAGGCACTGTTGTGGATGCCGACGACCTGATGACGGAGGTAATTCGCATTGCCGGTGAACAATCGGGCGAAAGGGCTGAAATGGATGGCGTTTCGCCTGAAAAACAACTCGAAAACCTGCGTAAAATCGGCCTGGGCGCCTTGAAATTTTTCATCATGAAGGTACACCCCAAGAAGAAAATGATCTTCAATCCGGAAGAATCCGTTGACCTGCAAGGCCAAACCGGCCCGTATATTCAGTATAGCTACGTTCGTATCAACGGACTCATGCAACGTATTGAAAAAGAAGGCATTTCTCTGGATGAAGCCGCGCAATACGGACCGATTCTTCCTCAGGAGCGCGATCTGTTACTCGCCATTCACGAGTACCCTGCCAAGGTCAAAGAAGCCGCCGAAAATTATGACCCAAGTTTGTTGGCCAATTTCTGCTACGACCTGGCGCGCAAGTATCACCGCTTCTGGCACGACCTGTCTGTTTTCAACGCTGATTCATCATCTGCCAGGGCATTCAGGTTACAACTCAGCCGTATGACCGGTCATGTTCTCCGCTCCGGCATGGGCCTTTTGGGTATTGAAATGCCCGACCGGATGTAACGGAAAGCAGCCGTCTCAACATAGCAAAATCCGACGGATTAGAACAACCGCGAATGACGCTAAAAACGCTAATTTTTTGATTTTCAAAACTTTGCGTTAGCGCCATTCGCGGTTTATTTTTTTATGTGGAATATGCGACATCCTCCTCCAGGCCCTTTCGTCGCATCGTCGCAACCCACTCTTTAGTCTTTTCTAACGGACTTCCTGTAAAAGGAGTTTTGGAGCGAGAAAAGCAATTCGTTTTGGAGCAGGCAAGGCAAATTTTGCAGTCGAAATCGGGCATATTCGGCGAAAAATTTAACGAAGTATGCTACAAGACGAGTGGTTTAATCGCCAAAAACTCCTTTTACAGGAAGTCTAAAATTCTTTTTGTCGAAAAAGGCACTGTGTCCGCCTGTTTCAGGGCTTCATTTGTCCTGCATCCTGCAACCATGAGCAGGAAAGACATATCTATTACCTTCTGAGAGGTTGTTTAAAATTCCCTCACTGGCTAAAAAAGGCATCTTTTTGAATCCAGCATAGAAATTAAACAACCTCTGACTTTTTCACTTCAATAATCTACTTATTTCATGAGTTTTTTACCGGCTTTACAACGCTTCGGCGTTCTCCTCTTTTCATTCCTGACGCTGGCTGTTCATGCTCAAAACCTGAACGTGGCCATGCGCTCCAAGGTTACTTTCCCCAACCAGACCATGGCCAATATTTGCGGCTATGCCGCTAACGGACACGAATACGCACTCTGCGGCGGTTCAAAAGGGCTATACATCGTTGAAGTCACCAACCCTGCTGCGCCTGTCAAAATTGTTCAAATACCTGGCCCAGACAACCTCTGGAAAGAAATCAAAACCTATCAACACTATGCTTACGTGACCACTGAAGGCGGACAGGGCTTGCAAATTGTGGATCTCAGCGCGCTACCCTCCCCCAACCCGGCCCACAAACAATACACTGGCGATGGATCAATACAAAACCAGTTGAATAGCATCCATGCCTTGCATATTGATACGACTGCGGGCTATTTGTATGCTTTTGGCTCCAATCTTTCAAGCGGCGGGGCTGTGATTATGGACATTAAAACCGACCCGTGGAATCCTGTATACGTTGGTTCATACGACCAAAACGGTTACATTCACGACGGTTTTGTAGATAATGACACCCTGTATGCCTGCCACATTAATCAGGGATTTTTCAGCATGGTGGCTATGACCGACAAGCAAAATCCGGTTGTACTGGGCGCTCAGACTTCCCCGAACTTTTTTACGCACAATGCCTGGTTAACCAAAAACAGGAAGTACCTGCTCACCACTGATGAGGTGAACAACTCTTTCCTGGCGTCCTTTGACGTGACCGACCCGACAGACCTTAAATTGCTGGATAAAGTTCAATCCAATCCGGGGTCAAATTCCATGGTGCACAATACACATATCGTGGGTGATTATGCAGTCACTTCATGGTACAATGATGGAGTGACCATTGTGGATGTATCAGACCCGACCAATCTGGTGCAAGTAGGCAATTATGACATCGCACCCAACCTGTCCGGTGGAGGCTCAACAGGTTGTTGGGGTGTTTATCCGTTTTTACCTTCAGGCAATTTGATCGCCACGACGATGGGGACTGACAATGGTACCGGCGAACTGTGGGTATTGACGCCAACTTATGTGCGCGCCAGCTACTTGAAAGGTAGCGTAACCGCCGCCAGCACAGGCAATCCATTGAGTAATGTAAAAATTGAAATTGTAGGGGGCGATCCTGGTACCATAGAGTTTTCCGGAAATACAGGACAATATAGTATGGGTCAGGCCACTGCTGGCGCCTACACCATCCGAGCCAGCAAAATTGGCTATCAAACCGTCGAACAAACTGTTACCTTGACGACAGCAATGACAGCAACGCTCAATTTTGTCATGCCGGACATTGCGACGTATTCCCTCAGCGGAACAGTTGTTCGGGCTGGCGATATGCAACCCATCCCGTTTGCGCATATTGGCGCTATCGGAGGGGCGAATTTTGAAACTACTGCCGACGCCAATGGTCAATTTACGTTGCCTGGTATTTATCAGGGCAATTATCAATTGGTCGCAGGCGCGTGGGGTTATCAATATCAGACGTTTCAAAATCAGGGGATTACGGCCAATACCAGCAAAAATTTTGTACTGAGCAAAGGCTATCGGGATGATTTCGTTTTCGATTACGGCTGGGAGGTAAGCGGCACTTCAACGCAGGGTATCTGGGAAATTGCCAAACCGGTTGAGGTGAATCCTGGCATTTTGTTATCTCCTGCTGCTGACTTCACCGGCGACGTAGGCAACACTTGTTATGTAACAGGTAATACCAGCAGCGAAGTGGGTATTGACGACGTAGAATCAGGCACAATGATCCTGACGTCGCCGCCAATGGACCTGACTACTTATAACGAGCCTATCCTGAAAGGCGCTCTTTTCTTCACCAGCATTACCATAAATCAGCAAAGCTTTGATTCTCTGACCATATTTATCACCAATGGTACAGAAACGGCTCAGTTGGCTAAGTTTGGCGACTTCATACCGGCATGGCGTTTGATCAATACTCAAATCAAGCCTCACATAGCGTTAAGTAACAATATGCGACTCATTCTTTATTGTGATGAAAATCCGGCTTTCCCTGATTTGGATAGTTACGAGGTCGCTTTTGATTTTTTCAGAATTACTGAAGGCGCACCGACCGGAACAACGGATATCGTAACCGCTGTAAAGATGGTAGTCATGCCCAATCCGTTTAAAGACCAGGCCAGCATTGCCTGTGATCTGCCTGACGGCCTGAGCGGAATTGTTAAGATCACGGATCTCAACGGGAAAACGC
>JADZBJ010000031.1 GCA_020852155.1 Saprospiraceae bacterium
CGGCCCTATTTTTCGCCCAATAAAAATCGATTTAACATGAGATTACTCATTACCCTGATGATGTACTGCTGCTTCGTGGCGGCGGGTTGGGCCCAACCTTCCAACGACGAATGCACTAACCTGATTGAATTGGGCTACGCGCCATATTGTTCAGACCCCGGACAATACACGAATGTTGGCGCGACGCCTTCCGTAATTTCCACACTGCCTGCCGATAACATACCGACTTGTATGACATCGGCTCCGCTGCGCGACGTGTGGTTTTCGTTCAAAGCGCCTGATGACGGCAATTTGCTGGATGTTCAATTGTCTGTTTTGGGAAATATCGGCGGCAATGGCACGATGCGCATGCCTACGGTAACGGTGTACAGGGGCGATTGTACGATTGATGAACTGAATGAATTTTTCTGTGCAGCAGCGCCTTTGAATGTCAATGAAGCCAGCGTTAATGTACTGGGCATGTCGCCGGGTGCGACATACTACGTGCGGGTTACTGACTATTCCGCTACGGCTGGCTCCAACGCCGGGACGTTCAAATTGTGTATCGAACCGTTTGTAAATGAGTATGTTATGGGGCAAACGACATCCGCTGCTTCCTGTACAGGTATCTTGTACGACAGTGGCGGCAGTGGCGGCAACTACGGCAACAATCAAACACTTGAATTCAATATTTGCCCGCAGGAATTTCACCAGTGCATTTTGCTCACTGTCGAAAACTATGACATTGAAAATGCGCTGGGTTTCGGCACGGGCGATTTCTTGCGTGTTTACGCCGGCCCGAATGCTTCGTCGGGTCTTGAAATTACACAATTATCAGGCATGGGCGGACCATTAACCATTCCCATAAACACGCCCTGCGCTACTGTCCTGTTTGATTCCGATCCGACAATGACCTTGCCTGGTTTTACCATTACCTGGGAATGTACAACAGCAACCTGCCCTGATAATCCTGTGGTGAGTTGTCAAGACCCTGTGATCGTTGATCTGCCATTTACTTCCAATAACCTGAGTAACTGTATTTCAGGAAATACGATCAGCTCAACGCCTTGTACTGATGATAGTTACCTTCAGGGAAATGACTATGTTTTCTCTTATACATCACAAGGCGACGAATGTATCAGGGTAATCACTTCCAACACCAATATCGGCGCTGGACTGGGGGTTTATCTGAACTGCCCGACAGACCCCAATGCCCAGTGTATCACCAGTTCGGGCGGTGAGTTTGTCAGTGATCCTGTTGTCAATGCAGCATTTCTTGAGTCGCCTGGTACCTACTATATCGTATTCGGGTCGTTTGGACAATGTTCCAACTTTAACATCAGTATTGATACAGTGACTTGCCCGGTGGTGTTGCCATCTGCATCTACCTGCGATCAGTCGCTCAATATTGCAGGTTGTGAAAATACCATCCCTCAAATCATCGCCTTGAATCCGGGTGATGGGGATCCGAATTTTATCACGGAAGACAATAACGGCTGCATTGCTACACCGAGCGCAGGATTCAATTTTTCATTCTTTTACTTCCAGGCTCAGTCCGATGGTAAATTCGGGTTTATCGTCGAATCGGCCGATCAGGCGGAAGCCACTGATATTGACTTTAATGTTTGGGGCCCTATCCCGTCTGTGGCTGATATTTGTGACTTTGTGACCAATAATGAACCAATTCGCTCATCCTGGGAGGCCTGGTTTGGTTTTGAAGATGATTGGACGGGTCTGACTGATGTTAACCCTGAAGATGGTACCGCAGTAACTGATGATTTTGACTGTGGCAGCCCGGCAACACCCAATGCTGGCGGCGACGGGTTTGTACGCCGAATTGATGTACAGCAAGGCGAAATATATGTGGTCATGCTGGACGACTATGACGGTGTGATCGAAACCGGCGGCATTGCGATTGATTTTAGCGGAACGACCACCGGCGTCTTGGGTGGCGCAGGTGATGAAGTGACGGTCACGGCCGATACAGCCGTTTGTTCCGGACAATTTGTTCAGTTAAATGCTACTGGCGGTGAAGCCTATTTCTGGGCCGACTCCGATAATCTTTCTTGTACGCAATGCCCGAATCCGTTGGCGATTATCACTGAAAATTCGACTTTTCAGGTAAATATCGTGACGGCTTGTGCGACCATTACACGAACCGTTAATGTAAAATTGCTTGACCTTGATTTAGGCCCTGACATTGTCGTTTGTAATGGCGCTGAATTTCAATTAAATGAAAATGCTGATCCCAACGATGGCCAGTATGCCTGGATTGGCCCTCCGGGTCTGAGTTGTATTGATTGTCCCTCGCCAACGGTTTCAGGCCTTGCGACGGGTATCTATACTTATCAGGCTGTATTGATTACACCGCAATGCACGGTTTATGATACCATCGTGATCACAGTGCTAAATGGCACTCAACCGCAGTATAACATCGCGAAAGACACCATTTTGTGCGCAGGTGAAACGATCAATCTCGGCGGAGCGGCGATTGCAGGAAACACCTATTTCTGGTCGCCAATTGCGTCTCCGCAGGATACGATTGCTAATCCGTCAGTGACGCCAACCCAGTCAACAACTTATTATATCAGCGTCAATAACGGCATTTGCCCTGTTCCGGCTGTTGATTCGGTCGTTGTGCAGGTTTTCCAGGCGCCTGTCCTGAATGTCATTGCGGATCAATCCATTTGCCAGGGCGATACCCTTCAACTGGGCAACACCGTGATTGAAGATGGCGTCACTTACACGTGGACGCCTAACGTTGGGGTATTTGAAGCCGATAATCCAAACTCGCTCGCGACACCGACTGCGCCGACAACCATTTACACGCTTACGGCCACCAACCCCGGCTGTGAAGTGAATGAATCGGTGACGATTTCTGCAACACAAATTGACCTGATGCTGAGCGTAGGCGATACCGTTTTATGCAAGGGCAACAGCCTGAATATCAATGCCACCGTTTTCCCTGTAGGTACGAACGTTTCCTGGAACAACATTTCAACCTTACAGATTCAACCGGGCGGTTTGAGTGTGATTGCTACGCCACTCGAAGATGTTTTATACACAGCGACGGTTCAGGTGCCGGGTTGTATGCGTCACCAGTCTTTCTATGTAAAA
>JADZBJ010000032.1 GCA_020852155.1 Saprospiraceae bacterium
CGAATGTGCCGATCAACTGTGGCCAGTTTGCCGTGTGGCAATGTCAGCTTCCAACCTTTAACCTGAGTGGCAATTTTGCCTGCCAGGGCAATGGTTGCGTCAATCCGATACCGATGAACTGGGTGTTGACCCATCCGATATTGGGCGTTGTCAATCAAGGCTCAATGACCGGGCCGGGCTTCCTGGTGTCCATTCCAAGTTCGTCGTTCCCGAATCCGGGTGTTTACAACCTGCTCTTATCCGGTATTTGCGGTACGGACACTTGTTATTGCGAAATAAAAATTGAAACGCCGGGATGTGGCAACGACTGCACGTGCGCAATGCCGAATGCCTTCACCAACCTGAGTTACAAGCCTAACAGCGGCCCGAATGTGCCGATCAACTGTGGCCAGTTTGCGGTATGGCAATGCCAGTTCCCAACTTTTAACCTGGGTGGCAACTTCGCCTGCCAGGGTAATGGTTGCGCCAATCCGATACCGATGAACTGGGTGTTGATCCATCCGATATTGGGCGTTGTGGATCAAGGCCCGATGACCGGTCCGAACTTCTCGGTGTCTATTCCGAATTCGTCGTTCCCGAATCCGGGTGTTTATACCCTGTTGTTGTCCGGTATTTGCGGTACAGACACTTGTTATTGTGAAATAAAAATCGAAACGCCGGGCTGCGGCAACGGCTGCGCTTGTGGCGAAGTGACCTGGGCGCAAATTTTCAAAACCTGGGATTGGAACAGTCCGATCAAATGCAACAACGCCGCCAATCCGGTGGTCGTGCCTTGCCTGAAAAATGGCCAGAATTACTTTATTCACGGCGATTTCACGTGCAGTTCGTCCAACTGCGCAACAGGCGCTGTCACCTGGGTATTAGACAGACCTAACCCGTTGACTAACGTTTCCGGTACGGCAACAGGCCCATATCCGCATTTTGACATAATGCTGTTGGGCAGTTATTTCACTCAACCGGGCGTGTATCAATTGACCGTTTCCCGTACTTGTGGAACGACCACCTGCTCCTGCACGTTCTACTTTGAGGTGAGATCTTGTCCGTGTGATTGTGACAGCCTGCCACCTGTCGCGCTGCAAGGATTCAACGTATCTGGTTCGATTTTCAATTGCAAAAGGACCTTCACGCCAGCGGCGCAGCTTTGCTCCAACGATCAGGTGTACTGGTTTGTCAATTTCTCATTGGCAGGAACAACCACTGGCAGCACACCATTCATGTATAATTTCGCCACAGGCGGTTCATACTGGGTCTGTATGCTGGTAGTTCGGACAGACCCGAGTACCGGGGCGGTTTGCGAGCACTATGTTCGATGCCGATATATCAAAGTGAAATGCCTGACTATCAACGACCCGCACGAGTGTGCCAATGATGTGGTGAAAAACGGCTTGTTCAACGAAGGCGTGACGCCGGGCGAATTAGACGGCGAAGGTTCCATAAACAACTGGGAATGGTTCCCGAATACGGGCAACGGCGCTGTTTTTGCCGACTCTACGGCGGGCGCAAACGATGATGGCGCATTGGTGTTCAGCGGCGGTCTGGATAATTTTGGCGCTGTGTATCAGCAAGTGGATTTGGCGCCTGAAGGTTTCATGACCCTCGATTTCTTCTATCGTAATATGCTGGATGAGGCCCTGCCTGCCGGTACGGTACTGGAATTCAGGCTGCATTCAGAGCCTGTTCCGGGCAGCCCGAATCAAGTATTGCACACCGAGCCCGTCAGCAGCGACACCAGCGCCGGAGGCTGGCAAAACAGGTTTGTTTCCAAGCAATATGCTGTCAACCCGGATTACAAATACCTGATCGTTTGTGTGCGCAATCAGGACAGCGAGCGTCAGTCGCTTGTGGCCCTGGACAACCTGGTAATATGCAGTTCCAGTGCGCAGTTGACCGAAACGGATGAGGCAGACAAAGCGTTGCAAATTCGCTTGTTCCCGAATCCGAACACCGGCGAGTTTACGGTTGAGTTGTCGGAAACGGCTACGGCCAAACATAGCCTGCGCATTGTGAACCTGACTGGTCAGGTGTTGTATGATGCACCAGCTCAGGAAGGTCAATCGCAGCAGAATATTCGCACCCGTGATCTTCCGGCTGGTTTGTACTTCCTGCAAGTGTTGCACGAAGGCCGCCTGATAGCCACGAAGAAGTTTGTTCGAAGCGAGTAACGTACCGTACGACTGTACACTCGAAACACCAGTTTCGAGCAGCACCGTACACTCGAAACACCAGTTTCGAGCAGCGCGTACCAGCCCTCCATTCTACGGAATTGGAGGGCTGGGTTTTTTCAGGCTTTTCATAAAAAAAACGTAACTGGTTAGGTCGCTCCCATTTTGGTCAAAAAAGGTCAATTTTAGGCCATTCTTCACCATTTTTTTCGTCCGATGCGCTGCATCGAACTCAAAAAAGCGGCTTGATTGACCTAAAATTGCCTACTTTTTTGATCCAAAACCGCTGACCTAACCAGTTACAAAAAAACAGAGAGCATTCAGGTAAGATTTTTTCAGGATGCCCGATTTAAATGAAACAATGGCGAAACTGGTGTTTCGCTGATACTTTCACCTTCCGCGAAACAGGTGTTTCGCGGGTACTTTTTCACTCATGTTAACCAAATTAAATGTGCTCTTTTTAGCGATGCTGGGCGTCGCTTTTTTCTCTTCCTGCAAAAAAGACGACGACGAGACAAGCGACGTCCAGCAACCCACTGCCGAGTATTACTTTCTGGCGAAGGTGGATGGCCAAAATACCGGTTACGAACTGGATGCTTCGGGCAATGTTGCCATGAGCAACGGTACTGATTCGAGTATTGACCCGCCATTTTGCTCGTACTCTTACAGCTGCGCCATAGGCGATGGCAAGACTGATGATGGGCCGTATTTTGAAGTATTTTTTCCTGATTTATTCTCTGGCGATTGCGGCAACGCAGCAGCGCAATTTTCGGGGCTGTTCCACACAGGCGCTTATGCTTATGGCCTGACGACAGGCAAGGTGCTGATTCGTTATTTTGACGGGACAGCAGTTTGGGTATCTGACCCATCTAAGCAAAGCGGTTCCAGTTTTGAAGTAACCACTTCGCAGCGTACGGATACGCCATTAGGCGCTTACCAGAAAGTATGCGGCAAAGGCAGTTGCCAGTTGTACAACGAAGCCGGACAAAGTAAAAAACTGGAGAACGTGCAGTTTTGTATGTCGTTCACACAGTTGTAATGATTAATAAAATTCCTGTGTGAAGTCACTTCGCCCTTTGGCCAGTTTTGGTCAAAGGGCAGGTTTTTTTTGTAATACTTCTATAAAAACCGTTTCTTTCAGGAAAATTATAACACATCAACCATTTCAACTATGAAATCAAGTCTCACTCACTGGCTACTGTTCTTTGTTGCCATTTTTACGACACTAATCTCTAACGCCCAGAATTGTCTGCCTGACGGTATCGGTTTTTACAGTCAGTCGGATATCAACAATTTCGCCGCCAACTATCCGGGTTGTACACACATAGAGGGCAATGTGTATATCAGCTCCAATAATATTACCAACCTGAACGGGCTGAGTCAGTTGCAGTCTATTGGCGGTAATCTGGATATTTCCTGGGCGCCTAACCTGACGAGTTTGCAAGGGTTGAGTAATGTTACTTCTATCAACGGGTTTAGCATGTATAACACCAAAGTCACCACGCTTACGCCGCTTCAGAACCTGCAAAACCTGAAATATTTATACATTGATAATCCGGTTTATACGCCTGCTTTCAATTCGCTGAACGGCCTGCAAGGGTTAACCAGCCTTGAATATATTACGCTTTCAAATATAGGTATTACCAGCCTTAATGGTCTTCAAAATCTGACGTCGTTAAAAGTCATTAATTTAAATTATTTATCAGCACTGAATACTTTGAATGGCATTTCCAATATAAGCCATTTAGATCGAGTTTCTGTTTCGAATTCTGTTTTGACCAACCTGAGTAGTTTGCAAACAATAGCGACCATTGACACGCTCTATCTATACCTCAATAATCAACTAACCAATTTTTCAGGACTTGCCCCTTGTGTTGTCAAAAATATCTATTCAGGCAACCCGTCTTTGAATAGTTTGCAGGGTTTGCAGCATTTAACGCAGTTAAAAAGCCTGATTATCAATGAATCTAAACTAACTGACCTGTCTGAACTTGGACAATTAACCCAATTAGACAGCCTTGTATTGGAGTCAAATAACATGCTGCTGAACCTGAATGGGCTGCAAAATTTAACCACACTCCCATTCTTGTCATTAAGGGAAAATAACGTGCTGGCCAGTTTTACAGGCCTGGGCAATGTGGTTAGTATGGGAAGGCTTTCGATGAGTCAATGTCCGAAAATTATTGATTTTACAACATTATCCAGTTTAAGCAAACTGGATGACCTGCATTGTTCAAGTAATCCGATGCTGCATTTGGCGGGTTTGGAAAGTATTGATTCGTTGCGATCAGTTTCGCTTAATGAATTGCCGTCGGTGGTTAATCTGAACGGGTTAAATAATTTGAAACACGTTGAACGGTTGTTTATCGGCAATTGCGATGAACTTACAAGCCTTCAGGAGCTCCAAAATTTGGAAAACACAGGGGAATTGTTCCTTGGAAACTGTTCTAAAATAACCAATTTAGCAGGCTTGGAACAAGTGAAATCAGCCACGGATTTGCTAATTAGCAATTGTTCTACCCTGGGAAATATCAGCGCCCTGAAGGGCATCAAGGAATTATCGGGTGATTTATATATTGACGCAAACTCGACGTTGACTTCGCTCGATGGTTTGAATAACATTGATTCTATTGGTGGAGAAATGTCCATATCTTTTAGTCCCGCATTAACTTCAATTGAGCATTTATCCAGCCTGAAATATGTGGGCAGGGGCGTTTTGCTGTTCTTCAATGCGTTCTCCAATTTACACGGACTTGAAAACCTCGAAGTCGTCAATGGCAATGTGTCGCCACTATTGGGCGATACACTGCCGGGGTCACTCTATATTTCCGAAAATCCGCAATTAACCGATATCAATGCATTGCAAAGTCTGCAATCATTCAATCGGCTATATATTGTGGATAACCCGCAGTTGTCCTTGTGTTCAGTAGCCCCAATCTGCGCAGCCGTGTACAATTTCCCCCAAAAAGTAGTCGTGTCCGACAACGCCCCCGGCTGCAACTCAAAAGAAGAAATCCTGGATCATTGCAGCGGTCGCTCCGTGACCGTCGAAGTGCTGCGCGATGACAATGCCACCTGCGCTTCCGGCTTGCCTGTGCCGGATTTGCCCGTCCGGTTGGTCGGTACGGTTCAGACCACGCTTCGACCGACCGATCAGGCAGGTAAAGCGAGTTTTAAATTTCTGGAACAAGGCGATTTTAACCTTGAATTGCCACAAATCAACAGCGGTTTCTGGAATATCTGCGAATTGCGCTATGTACTGACAGGCAGTAACGGACAAGACTCCACGCACGTCAAGTTGTTCCTTTCGCCCAAGGGCCTGTGCCCCAACCTCATCGCCAAACTGAACCTTCCACCGAATTTCCGTGGTTGTCTGGTGAGTACGCCTGTCGGTTTTTCAGTGCGCAACGAAGGAACATATCAGTCCGAAAATGCCGTGGCGACGGTGGTTTTGCCGTCGGTTTTTAACATTGTTTCGACCGATGTGCCCATCAGCAACCAGCAAGGCGATACGCTGTATTTTAACCTCGGTAATATTCAGCCGCTTGAAACGAAAAACATCAACATCACCGTCATCACCCAATGCGGTGCAGACGTGGCCGGACATACCTTGTGTGTGGAAGGTTTTGTGAAATTAGATAATCCTTGCCCGGAAGTAGCGCTGTCTTACTCGAAAGTTGTGGCCAAAGCCGAGTGCATCAACGACGAAATTGTGCGTTTCACCCTGAAAAATATCGGCGATGCGCCGACCCTTGGCTGGCACGAATACAAGGTCATTCGCAATACCTCTGTGGTAGCCAATTATTCTTTCAGCCTGAATAATCAGCAAAGCCTCGTACTCGAATACCCGGCCGACGGCGCTACCTGGCGCATCGAAGCGACACATCTGGATGACGGTACACAAACGGCCGCAGCCATCGAAGGCTGCAACGGCCTGACGCCGGGCCTGATTACAGCCTTCTGGCTCGATCACGGCCCTGATAAATATGATTTTGATTGCCGTCAGGTGGTGCAGGCTTATGACCCGAATGAGAAAACGGCTATTCCGGGTTTTCCGAATAACGAGATAACCATTATCTCAGGTCGGGAGCCGATTTTTTACACCATTCATTTTCAAAATACGGGAACTGATACGGCATTCCGCGTGCAGTTGTTAGATCAATTAGACGAGGTGCTTGACATCAGTACTTTTCAGGCAGAAGGCTCGTCGCACCCCTGCACCTGGGAACTACGTGGTAACACGCTGGTGGTGTTATTCCAGCCCATAGCGCTGCCGGACAGCAACATCAGCGAGCCGAATTCCAGGGGCTTTTTCCGATTCAGTATTCGCCCTAAAGCGGAGTTGCCACCGTTTTACTACATCAGAAATAGCGCAAGTATCATTTTTGATTATAATCCGGCCATCACGACCAACACCGTTTATCACTTGAAAGGCCAAC
>JADZBJ010000033.1 GCA_020852155.1 Saprospiraceae bacterium
GCTGAAAATCCTCAGCAGAGCCGTGCAACAACTCCAAATTCTGTTGGACGCATATTTGTTATTCTATCAAAGAACTGAATGAAATATTCTGTGGGTAATCAAAAGACTTTGAAAGTTTCGTAAACGTTTCGTGTATTCCTCAGAGTTTCAGCAGATTAGCCGAGTAATAAAGGGAAATGCCTTGCATTTTGACTTGTCCGTTGCAAAATGCGGTATTGGTGCAGTACTGACTGTACAGGTTATCGAGGTCTTTCAATCCGAGGTTGGCGCGCAGGCCAAGGATGCCGCCAATGTCTTTTTTGCCAAAATTGAGGGCATATTGAAGGCCGAATGTCAGGCCGATATCAGTCTTTTTCAGGTCGCCGATAGACTTGAGTAATTTACTGTCGAAGTTTGACAGCACGCCATCCGTTTCGCCTTTGAAACGATTGCTGATGAGCAGTCCGAAATAAGGGCCGGCCAAAATTGACAGTTTGCCCTCGCGACGAAGGCGCATTTCAGGCACCACGGCTACGGTCAGCCAGTTGGTTTTGTAATTTCCTTTGCGGATAAAGGTATCTGACTGTATTCTCAGATCGGAATCAACGGTCGGATAACGCCCTGAAAGGCCCAGATCAACGTTGATGCGCAGGTAACCGCCGCGGCCATTGAATGTTGCGGTAGCGCCCAAATCCCAGCCTGGCGCCAAACCGAAATTTTGATCCTGTTTGTTGCCTTGCAGGTCTTGCGGGAATTGTCCGGTAGCATGCAGTCTGTGTGCGTTAGCGCCCAGACGAACACGAAACTCGACAGAACCGGGAGCGAATTCACGCTCGAAGACGTATTCCGTTTTTACCGGGCGGCCGTTGCGTTCACCTTCCAGGGTGACCTGTACTTCACGATTACCCAACAAGCGATAACGAATGCTTTGGGGGTCGTCATGATCCGGATTTTCAAAAAGGTAGCCATTCTCGTCGGCAGCGGTCAGGCGGAAACTAACTGGCTTGTTGTTGTTTTGGCCGCGCGCCGTTACGATGTAAAAGATATTGGTATCGCGAAGTTCGAGGCGCAGCGTTTCGAGTAAAACGGAGTCGCCATTTTCAGGTTTGATGCGCACATCGCGACCAACGAGCGTGCTGTCGTTGCTGTAAGTCCATATTTCGAGACGGTCGCCTCGGTCGGTCGGCATAAACCAGGTGCCTTCCAGGCTGCGAAGTTCGGCGAATACCGCTTCGGGATCATCAATTTGTGCAGACGCACTAAAGGAAAATAAGCAAACGAATGCCAGGGCGCAGAGAAATGTACGGATCATGTAAGTTAATTTTGGGCAAACTTACTGCGACTCAGGCAAATACAGGGTATCGAAAACTAAGCCTGTTGAAATTCAACACCTGCATAGATATCTGTCAAATGCAATCGGCAATCCAGAATCTCAATATCTTCCTCTATGCTGGAAGCGTAAGTGTATGCCCAGGATTTCTCGCCGGTACGCACATAGGATTCAATGCTGGCTTTTTTTTGATTAACCAGAACGAACTGCTTCAATGATTTGATTTCCTTAAAACAAGGCCATTTACTGACACGATCGTCCTGTTCAGTGCTGTCAGACAAAATTTCAATCAACACCGAAGGATTGAGCGTGGCTTTCATGTTTTTGCTGTATTGCTTGTATTCCTCCTCTCCACAAACAATCATAATATCGGGATAGAAAACAACATTGCAGTCCTCAATGAACAACATCCGGTCTGATGTATACCGCACACATCCCTTGGATTTTAAACAAGCGGCCAATTCGTCCATAAAATTGGTTTGAATCCGTCCATGTTCCGGCGAGGTATAAGCCATTGCCTGAATCTTTCCACCGAAATATTCATGTTTTCGATCAGCGTTGAATTCAAATTCAAAATATTCCTCCAGGGTGTGTTGCGTTGTCGCGTCGCCCTGATGATGTGGTTCTGGAAATGGTAATGCTTCTGTCTGCATGATGATATCTGGTAATCTGCTGCAAAATTCGGAAAAACCGATGAAAAAAGAAAGTCCCTGCCTGCATTACCCAAAGGCGGCAGACAGGGACTATTCAAAGCCCGTGATTATTTAAAATCAGAAGCAGTAGTTGACGGTGCAGCAGTAGCTGCCCAGATTGCTGTAATTACCTGGCGTTATTACAGTTTTTACAAAATCGTAGCATACGCAGTCGGCAGCAGTCGTGCGCTTAACTGTAATCTTGCATTTGCCCGGAGAGTGACATCCTGCTCCTCCAGGGAAATTACCAAAGATTGTCGGGCACTGGACTGAAGATGCAACAAGCATCGTGCCGCTCACATAAACGTTACCGCTGGTAAGGCATCCGCCAAAGGAAACGCCATTGTAGATGCCGATTTCAACATTGGGGCTTGAAAAGCTGGCGCCGTTTTGTGGCCTCAATTCAACGATGTAAGCATCAGCAGGGGCACGCTCAGTCAGTTTGGCGAAAAACCCAGCCACCTGCTCACGTGTAGGATTTTCCAGTACGCTACCATCTTGCATGTAGAAGAATACACTGTTATTGGTTGCTTTTACTTCTTCCATCAGATCCATGTAATACTGGACTTGCGGGTTTTCAGGTTGAGCAACGGCGGTTTGTGCCGTATCATCTGATTTACAGGCGACATAGAAAACCGAGATGACGCCAAGCATCAGCAGAAACAGAGAAGAAAGGCCTTTTTGCATAGTCATGCTTTTCATTTTTAAAGTTTGAAAAATTAAAGTAATAATCAGCGCATCGCGCTTTGACTATGCAAAGAAGGCCCTGCGGACATCTTAAAAAAAATCACAATTTTTGGCGGGGCTTCCGGTATTGATATTTATTCAATCACCAATTCTTTCGTTTCTGTAACGCCGTCTTTTTCAATGACAACCTGGTAAGTGCCTGCTTGCAGATACACCTTGCCTGTGTCTGCCTTTTCAAGTGTTAATGGCTTTTTAGTGTCTTTTTGTGCAGATTGTAAGGCATCCTGGTACTTTTTCACCATACCTTCTGACACATCAAGTCCGTAAACCAGTTTGTTCAGACCGGCTTTTGAATCTGTCGAGCCGCTTTGAAGCGTCAGTTTACCATCTTTGGTTTTGACACTCCACGCGGTTTTTCCAGGTTTGGCGGCATACCATTCAATCACATATTCAGGGTCTTTCACCTTTTCATAAGGCTGTTTTTTACCCCAACTTTTGCGGTGTTTTTCCTTTTTCAGGTCATAAACGAATAATGCTTTGGCGAGGGTTTCGTCGTTGAGTTGTTGCAACTTCGATACGTTCACTTTAAAGGCCGAACGGCCGTGCGTACCGACAACCAGATCGCTGGTTTTGGCTTGAATAACCAGGTCATGCACGGGCACTTCAGGGAATTCAGCACTCAACGTTTGGAAATGCTGCCCTCTGTCCAGGGAGACATACAGGTTGTGGTCAGTGCCGACATACAGCACATTCGGGTTGGAAGGGTCTTCTCTGACAACATTAATGGGTTCGGATGGCAAATCAAGGCCAATGGGCTGCCAGGATTGTCCGTAATTTTCAGAAACGAACAAGTAAGCCGAGAAATCGTCTTTGCGATAGCCGCTCAACGACACGTAAGCGCGACTGCGTTCATGGGCTGAAGCCTGCACACGGCTCACCCACATATTTTGGGGCAAACCGGCGCTGATATTTGTCCAGTTTTCACCGCCGTCGCGGGTGACATGCACCAGCCCGTCGTCAGAACCGGCATAGAGCAATCCGAATTTCAGGGGACTTTCATGAATGCTGGTAAGCGTTCCGTAAGGTACGTTGCCTTTTTTGCCACCTTGCGTCAGGTCGCCGGAAATGGCTTCCCAGTCATCGCCTTTATTGAAAGAGCGATAAACCTTGTTGGCGCCGAGGTACAGCACATCCTGCTGATGACGGCTCAGGTGTATCGGCGTTTGCCAGTTAAAACGCAAAGGGCGCTCGCCCAGGTCGTGCTTGGGTGTAATCGTAGTTGTATTGCCGCTGTGGCGATTGATTCTGAAATAGTTACCGAATTGAAAGCCGGTATAAACCGTTGCATTGTCGCGATAATCTACCTGAACCTGCATACCGTCGCCGCCCATTAACTCGCGGTAAGGGTATTGGCCGGTTTGCTGCCAGCCCGCGCTGGCTTCATACTGACTTGGCCCAACCCATACGCCATTGTCCTGTGCGCCGCCATAGACATTGTAAGGCTCTGCCTGGTCAACGCTGACCGCGTAAAACTGGCCCACAGGCGGCGTGTTGCACTTGGTCCAGGATTGTCCGTTATCCCATGAAATATTGATACCACCGTCGTTGCCGTTGATGAGGTGGCCAGGGCGGGCAGCATTCAGCCAAAGGGCATGGTGATCTACGTGAACATTATCGCCATTGATGTTTTTCCAGGTTTTGCCGCCGTCTTCGCTGCGGATAATCAGAAAACCAATCAAATACACCTGGTCGGCATCTTCAGGCATACAGCGCACATTCGAGAAATAATAGCCGTATGTAAAGTGCATCTGCTCGATGGCTTCTTCGTGGGTACGACGCCACGTAGCGCCGCCATCCTCGCTGCGATACAGTTCAGCGCCGATATAATCTGTTTCGAAGAGTTGATTGTTGGCGTCTTCGAGGTATTCCACCAGTGCAATCGGCATGATTTTGCCTTTTTCAACCAACTGCTTGACCTGCTTGCTTTTATACTTTTCGGGAAATTCGTTTTTCTTCAAAAAGTCGTCAAGTTTTTCATCAGACAACTGCAAAAAGTCTGCTTTTGACATCGTGCGCAGTTGATCTTTAGTCAGGGCGTCTGAAGTCTTGTCTTCTTTCTTATCGGGTTTGCTGTTTTGATTGTCGAGGCAAGCGTAGAGGATTGTTTTTCCGTTTTTTCGTCCGGCCGCAAGGCCGATTCTGCCGGTGTTTTCGCCGGTCGGGAAACCGCTCGATTCGCCGCTGATTTTTTGCCATGAAACGCCGCC
>JADZBJ010000034.1 GCA_020852155.1 Saprospiraceae bacterium
ATCGAGCAACAGCAAGCCGACAACGATGGCGGTCAGGCGCGTCATACCGACGATGTCGCCTTTGAAAATATGCTCGTCCACCATGACCTGCATCAGGTGCGGGCGGTAGGTGGAAAGCGGCGCCAATACAAGTGCCAGGGCCGAGGTCAGGTAAAAGACCTGCTTGTAAGGCTTGACAAGTGCCATGACTTGTCTGAACAGCGAAAAATTGAACTTGGGTTTGGCGGTAGTATCTGACATGAATGTTGCGACAACAACAGGTGGGCGAGGGGGAGTATGCTCTAAACCTGAAAACGCCTGCAAAGTTCACTATTTCATTGTAACATGATCAAAAAAAACGGCGCTGCCTTTTACAAGACAGCGCCGCACCAAATGGCCGGGGATTGTGGGAGATTTTCAAATGGAATTGTCGGGTTGGTTTTCAAATGGGTAATCGGGTCATCTGGTTTTGGGCCGGGTTGGTTTTTCGAATTCGCTCTAATGATTAGCAGGCGCTAAGCCTGTTTGGTTTGGTTGGGTCGGTTGGGTCGTTGCACTTGGTTTTCTGCCTCTGGGTTGTTCCGGCCTGTAGTTTCATTTGTTGATACAAAGATGCGGGTGCGGGCAGGGATGGTGCAATACCACTTTCGTTTACTGCCTTTGTTTATCGAATAATGTAGCATTGTTGTGTACTGCTCTCGCCTCGGTCATTTTGAATCCTGACGATGTAGCAACCTTGTGGTACATCACTACAATCCAACTGGAATTGCTGGAGGTTATTATCAAATGCTTCATACTCAAACCGACGAACCAAATTGCCACTTATGCCATATATTCCAATGGTAATGATCGCTGCGTGATTGACTTCACCATTCAGGTTAATCATACCATCATAGATTAATGTCGGGTTGATTTTTAAAGAAAATCCTCTTCCTGATACCACGCTACGAACGGAACTGTACCTTGACTGGCCATCAAAATCAATTATTTTCAGACGATAGTACAATATACTGGCGCCTGCATCGGGATATTTATCCAGAAACGAGTACTTGGTCAGTGTTGTTGAGTTGCCAATGCTGTTAACCAGACCGATCTGCTTAAAGTTAACATCATCAATACTTCGTTCGATCACAAAGCTGGCATTATTGCTTTCAGATGCCGTAACCCAGTTCAATGCGATTTGATCGGCCTGTTTTTGGGCCTGAAAATCCAGGAGTTCTACCGGAAGGGACTGTGTGAGGGTTAATACGACATTGTTGGCGTTATAGGTTATCAGCCAACGGTCGTTGCTGACAGGGAGATTTAATGTGCTGAATGTGCCGGATAGGCTTGTTGCACTGATGATTGTAAATGATGTACCGACAGGTGGTTCGTAACCATTGAGCAGGGTAACATTGAGTATCCCGTTATTGATCGTGAGCGAGCCAGTTGAATTAATGACTTGATCATACCCATTGGTTCCCGGATTCGGGCCTTCCAATTCAATATCCAGGTTGGTAAGCGGAATTCCTGTGCCATTTTTATTCAGGTATAAAATACCTGGAGAAGAACCGGGCGAGACCAACCCTGAATTAGAAACGGCGCCATAAAAAGTGCAGTTACTCTCTCCTTTTATGGTGCCGTAATTGTTAAAAGTCGCTTCAGAGTAGAAGGTGCCACTTCCCTGCTTGTCCAGTATTCCATAGTTGTTGATAAAACCATTAGTGCTGTTAAAGCCGGCGATCGAATTAGCAATTGCCGAAAATGTTTGTCCACTGGCGAAGTTAAGCGTGCCACCATACTGTAATGTATAGCCGGTATTGTTCAAGGTTCCTCCGCCGTTGAGATTCATAGTTTTAGTGTTAAGGTATCTGTTTCCGCCTCCTGAAAAAGTCGTATATCCTGCTATCGTTACGGTACCCGTAGCGGTGCCTGCATTGTTACCGATTGTACCACCCGTTTGTGTAAATGTCCCGGCGATGGTGACATTGCCAGTGTTACCAAGTTGTCCGCTGTTTCCAATAGAGAAATTACCAGAATCTGTTATGTCGCAGTTACCGGTGATGAGAGCGCTTCCGATGCTCATATTTTGCACAGCGAGCGTCCCTTGAAAATAAAGTGTTCCGGCATTAGCCGTCAGATTTTGTATGGTATTGTTTCCCGAAAAATAGGTCGCACCGCTGGTTGTAATTACATCTGCGTGTGTACTGTTGTTGGGCAGGGTTAAAGTTGCACCGGAATTTTTCAAAGTGCCTGTTCCTGAAAGCGAGCAGGCTGATATGTTATTAATACCGCCTAAAAACTCTAAAGTAGCACCTGGCGAAATGCTGTAAGCGCCAGTATGTGTACCTCCGGAATGGAAACGCGAGGTGCCGGCAGTGGTTTGTACAGAGCCTGAGTTATTGAAAGGAGGGACACAAACAAACACAGCTGCTCCTGTTTGTACCGTATTTCCATAGTTATTTATGGTGCATGTGCCATTTCCATCAATTGATGCAGCGTAGTCTGCGAAGGCTGTAAATGTTTGCCCTGAGGCAATGTTCATGGTTGCGCCATATTGCATGACAAGCCCTGTGTTGTTGAGTAATCCACCGCCATTCAGATTCAGTGTCTTAGCATTGAGGTACCTGTTTCCGCCTCCTGAAAAAGTCGTATATCCTGCTATCGTTACGGTACCCGTAGCGGTGCCTGCATTGTTGCCGATTGTACCGCCCGTTTGTGTAAGTGAGCCAGCAACGGTTATATCGCCTGTGTTACCTAATTGGGTAAATGGGCTTACGGTGAGATTCCCGTTGACAACGATGTTATTCGTACCAGTAACATTACCTCCGCTAAGTGTAAAATGGTTGACCGTAGGTGTAAGGTCCAAGGTGACATTGCTTGCTCCAGTAATCACCACGTCGGACGTTGCCAATGGGATACCTCCGCCACAATTGCTCCACTTGGATGGATCCGACCAGTTGCCGGAAGCGGCACTCCAGGTACATTGTGCCGTAGTGTTTTGTTGAAAAATAGCCAACAATATGAAGGCAGAGAATAAGTTGTATGTTTTAAGTTTCATAATACGTTGATTAGCAAGCGCTATGCTTGTTTATTTGAGTGATTCAATCAGGCATGTTTAAGATGATTGTATGGATTGGGTTACCAGACGTAAGGGAGCATCCGCCAGGTGCGCGACTGATACGAACGGTATTCGTCGCCGAAAATGGTTTCCAATAATTTCTCTTCGGCGGAAATACGCAGGGCGTATGCGAAGACCATTGAGGTAAAGCAGATGACTAAACCGATCCAGGCTTCAAGCGTGACTGCGCAACCACTAAAAGCAAAAATGGAACCCAGATAACTTGGGTGGCGAACTCGGGTGTATGGTCCGGTCACCACAAGATGATGCCCTGAAATCTGTTTAACTACACCAGTGAACTGGCGACCTAAGGCGGTGATTGCGTAAATTCTGTATGCCAAACCACCAATGATCATCAGCAACCCAAGTGTTGTAAAATTGGTCCATGTACAGGATTTTATAAAATACCCCCATTCAATAATTGGCGCTATCATGGCGATATAACCCATGAGAAATATCCACATTACAGTCCCCCGATCATTTGAGGCATTTTGCAGGCCTTCGGTTATCGTGATTTCCGGGTTTGCCCATGCGAGCATCACAATGCAGGAGAGCATCAGGAGCCAGACTTTATAACAACCCAGCGCATCCATTCTGGGTAATAATGGAATAATATAGCCAGTAAAAAGATACAGGAGGGTTAAGCGTAGATTTTTCATTTGGACGTGTCATTTGATGATTCTTTTTTGGAAAGTTTTTCTAGAATACTTATTGTATCCTTCATGATTTTATTGGTTTCGATATTGTATTTAGTTTTAGATGTTATTCCATTGTTAAAATCGCGTAACACAGTACTATATCTTGCTGAATCCAGGATTAAATTATTCTTTTCTTCGATATATTTGTGTTGATACTCAAACCAATCGAAAAACCTGAGTATTTTGAAGAAGAATCTGCGCGATAATCCATCTGCAGCAATTGAGTTTAACAGGTTGTCAATCCCTCCTTTCGGATCATTTGGATATTGGTTCCAA
>JADZBJ010000035.1 GCA_020852155.1 Saprospiraceae bacterium
CACATATCGCCATATAAAGTGCCATAACCTACAGACATCTCGCTTTTATTGGTTGTATTGAGCAGGATATTTCCGAACTTGTTGCTCATGGCCATCAGCAGAATGCCCCGCACCCGCGCCTGAATGTTTTCTTCCGTTACGTTAAAAGGCAGTCCTTCAAAAAACGGTTGGAGCGTCGCTTCAAAAACATCATACATGGGCTTGATGGCCACGATGTCGTATTGAATACCCAGAATTTCTGCCAGATCACGAGCGTCATCTACGGAGTGTCCGGTGCTGAACTGGCTCGGCATAAGCAATACACGCACATTTTCCTTACCCAGTGCCCTGGCGGCCAGTACGGCCGTGATGGCCGAATCAATACCGCCCGACAAACCCAATATGGCCTTTTTGAAACCCAGTTTCTGGAAATAATCACGGATGCCCAGCACCAGCGCATCATGGATGAGCCTGATCTTGTCTTTGGGTTGTTCATTTGATTGCCCGCCACGGGTCACTTCATCCAGATCATATACCTGAAAGCACTCCTCGAAGTAGGGCATCTCCTCAAAGACCTTCCCGTCGGGCGACATGATGATGCTGCCGCCATCGAATATAAGCTCGGTGTGCGCGCCAGTGTGATTCACGTAAAACATCGGAATGCCGTAGCGTTCGATATTCGCGCGCACGGTATGAATACGCGCAGCAGCATGTGCGTAATCAAATGGCGAGGCAGAAAGGTTCAGGATGAAATCCGGTTTTTGAGGCATCATTTCATCCATCGGGCAGATGGTGTACAGCGGGTTTTCATTACCCACGTTCCAGATGTCTTCGCAAATGGTCATGGCAATGCGCTTGCCTTTAAACTCCACGACGTTAAATTCCGTGGCTGGCTCGAAGTACCGGTATTCATCAAAAATATCGTACGTAGGCAAGAGGGCCTTGTGTTGCACACCTATAATATTACCGCCATACAGAAAATACGCCGAGTTGTACAAATCCTTACCGGCAATCACCGGATTGCGGGTGGGTGCGCCAACGACGATAGCGATGTTATGGCTGACATCCTGCAACGCCTTGATAGAAGCCTGGCTGCGGCGAATGAAATCATCAAATTCGAGGAAGTCGCGCGGCGGGTAACCACAGACTGCAAGTTCTGGAAAGCAAATCAGGTCAGCGCCTTGTTGTTCTGCGCGCGTTACAGCCGCCAGCATCTTGGACAGGTTGCCTTCAAAGTTGCCAATGTGAAGGTCAAGTTGAGAAAGGGCAATTTTCATATTTGAATAAATCAGTCAGGGCCTTTGCCCTTTTGTGTTTGAACTGCGATCAATGCTCCCCGGAAAAGCATTCAGGTAAAACCCTTAGACCGTATTAGGGGTTCACCTAATGTTGTATCGGGCAGCAATTTTAAGACTAAAAAATTTTTAAAAAAAATTTTCTAAAACTTTAACATTGATAATCAATGACTTAGGAATAACACAGAATGTCACAGTGTTAAAATTTCAGATTGTCAAATGCAATAAAACAACGCCGTAGCGGTTAATGCCGTGACTTCGGTCAACGCTACCGTATTGAAAGGGCGCTTGAACACCAGTCAATTTTTTCACTTGCAATTTTTCGGCGGAAAGGTCGCCTATGATTTAAAAAGTACATCAATCATTTTCGTTAAACCTTTCATCATTTTTCTTACATAATGAGCACACCAAGCAATTTCAATCAGCCTAACACTCCTACTCCAAACTTTGGCACCCCGAACAACGAAGGCCAAAAACGCTTGACGACCATTATGGGCGTTGCCATCGCAGCCCTGCTCGGCCTCTGCGTATTCCTGTTGGTTAGCAAATACCAAACCGGAAAAGCACTGGACAGCACAACGATGGAACTGACCCAGCAAAAAGATGCTTTCACTGAACTGGATGCCAAATACAATGAGGCAGTAACTCAGCTGGAACAGCAGAAAGGCATCAATGCTGAACTGGATGCAAAAATCAACCAGCAACTCAGCGAACTCTCTGCTTCCAAAGATCAGATTGCAACCCTGATCCGCGACAAAAAAGACTACAAAGGTGCAATTGCTAACCTGGAACGTCAGAAAAACGAGTATCTCGTTCAGATTGACGACCTGAAAAAACAGGTGGGCATCCTGACCGAAAGCAACACACAACTGAATACACAAAACCAGCAGTTGTCCACATCGCTCAACGAAACACAGACCAAACTGCAAGACGAAAGCACCGCCAAAGCAGCGTTAATTTCCGAGCGTACTGCACTGGAAACCGAAAAGACAGCGTTGACTCGTAAAGTAGACATCGCTTCTGCCATTCGCGTTAAAAACATCGAAGTAAAATCTGTTGCCGTAAAAAGCAGCGGTAAAGAAAAGAGCAAGTCACGCGCTAAAAACGTTGACAAACTCAACATCTGCTTCATGACAGAAGCCAATGAAATCGCTCAAGCCGGCGAAGAAACGTTCCAGATTCGTGTCGTTGACCCAACCGGCGCACCTTTGGCCATCGAAAGCCTTGGTTCAGGTGTAGCCACCAACAAGCGCGATGAAGGCGAATTCCGCTTCACAACTACTGCTACTTGCCAGTACACTAACGGCGAAACGCAAGTTTGCGGCGCTTGGCAGCCAGGTCAGGACTTCGTAAAAGGTCAGTACAAAGTGGAAGTCTTCAACAAAGGTTTCCTCGTAGGTACAGGCGCTTTCAAATTGAAATAATTACGGCCGACTCAGTCGGTTCTTCAGACTCAAACTATGTGAATCTCCCCTCGTCGTATCTTCGGATACGGCGAGGGGCTTTTTAGTGCCCCCCAAAAAATTTCAAATTTCAAATTTCAAATCACTCATTTTTTTAATTTGAAATTTGAAATCTCCAATTTGAAATTTGGGTAGTGTCATTTTTTGTGTGATGTGTCATGTTGAGCGTAGCGAAACATCTGCATCCCTCGAAGGTCAAATTAAACATTTCGCTGGGCCAGTTCCTTCGCTATGCTCAGGATGACACATCCCTTTATCAATTAAAATATGACGCTACCGAAATTTGAAAATAGTAAGTTTGTAGAACAAAAAAGCCAGCCCGAAAAATCGGACTGGCTCAGGTTTTAGTTGCCTGTATTCAAAGGTTTACTACAATTTTTCATTCTTGAAATCCCAGGTATTCAGGAATCCGGTGTGGAAATTTCCGTCCTGGAAATCTTTGTTACGCATCAGTCGCTGGTGGAATGGCACCGTTGTTTTTACGCCTTCAGTCACGAACTCATCCAGCGCGCGTTCCATCTTCAGAATAGCCTCATCGCGCGTGCGGGCACGAACGATCAATTTGGCAATCATGGAGTCGTAGTACGGCGGAATGGTGTAACCAGCGTAAACGTGCGTATCAACCCGAACGCCGTGCCCTTTGGGCGAGTGGAAAGACGTGATTTTGCCCGGGCTCGGACGGAAATCATTGAATGGGTCTTCCGCATTGATACGGCATTCGATGGCGTGCATTTCAGGGAAGTAGTTTCGGCCTGAAATCGGATGCCCTGCAGCCAGTTTGATTTGTTCCTTAATCAGGTCAAAATCAATGACTTCTTCCGTCACGGTATGTTCCACCTGAATACGGGTGTTCATTTCCATGAAGTAGAAATTGCGGTATTTATCCACCAAAAACTCGATCGTACCTACGCCTTCGTAATTGATAGCGTTGCAGGCTTTGATGGCCGCTTCGCCCATTTTTTCCCGCAATTCGGGCGTCATGAACGGCGAAGGACTTTCTTCGACCAATTTTTGGTGACGGCGCTGGATAGAGCAGTCGCGCTCAGACAAGTGGCAGGCTTTGCCAAATTGGTCGCCTGCAACCTGAATGTCAATGTGGCGTGGCTCCTCGATGTATTTCTCCATGTAAATACCATCGTTGGCGAAAGATGCTTTGGCTTCGCGTCGCGCCGTGTCCCATTGATCTTCGAATTCTTCTTCTTTCCAGACGATACGCATACCCTTGCCTCCGCCTCCGGCTGTTGCCTTCAGGATGACCGGGTATCCGATATCTTTGGCTAATTTTTTTCCGGTTGCCACATCTTGTAGCAAGCCTTCTGTACCTGGCACACAAGGAACGCCAGCGCGAAGCATGGTTTCCTTGGCGGTGATTTTATCGCCCATCGAGCGAATCTGATCAGGCGTTGGGCCGATGAATTTTACGCCATATTGTTTGCAGATTTCTGCAAAATTGGCGTTTTCTGATAAAAATCCGTATCCAGGGTGAATAGCGTCTGCATTGGTGATCTCGACAGCCGCCATAATACGTGGCACATTCAGGTAACTTTCGGAAGAAGCTGGCGGGCCTATGCAAACCGCTTCATCGGCAAATCGAACGTGCAGACTGTCGCGGTCGGCTGTCGAGTAAATGGCTACCGTCTGGATACCCATTTCCTTACAGGTACGAATGACGCGCAGCGCGATCTCTCCCCGGTTGGCGATCAATATTTTTTTGAACATTTTTCAAAAAGATAAATAGCGAAATCCTGTATTGTACCACAGGTTAAGCGCTATGAGCGATTATCAAGCTGGTTCGAGCATGAAGAGCGGCTGATCATATTCAACCGGCGTGGCATCGTCAACAAGGATTTTGACCACCTTGCCTTTGACCTCAGAGTCAATTTCGTTGAACAGTTTCATGGCCTCGATGATGCACACCTTGGCGCCGACTTCAACAACATCACCGACTTTGATGAATGGCGGCTTGTCGGGGCCGCTGCTGCGGTAGAACGTGCCCACCATCGGTGATTTAATGGCGATCAGGCGGCTATCATCGGCTGCTGCGGGCGCTGGCGCCGGTGCAGCGGCGGGTTCAGCCTTGGCGGGCGCTGCCGGAGCAGGCGGCGCTACGGTAACAACGGGTTGTTGTACCGGCATAACCATCGGCGCGACAACACTGCTGCTTTCCACAACATTGCCCTGATTGCGAATGACGAGTTTGAAATCGCCTTCTTTTAGTGAAAATTCGGACAGCTTATGCTTGCTAACCATCCGAATAATCTCTTGTATCTGATTGAAATCCATGTGATATTGTCAGTTTTAACTGCTGCAAAGAAAGCGAGTGCAAGCCAGAGTGTACAGCTTGTCGCTTATTTTTTTACCCGCTCGAGGTAAGCGCCTGTGGCAGTGTCAATTTTGATAAAATCGCCTGTGTCGCAAAACAGCGGAACACGCACCTCTGCGCCGGTTTCAACTGTAGCCGGTTTGAGGGTATTGGTAGCAGTATCGCCGCGCAAACCTGGCTCACAGTAAGTGATTTCGAGGGTAACGGTTTGTGGCAATTCGACTGCCAGAATAGTTTCTTTGGCAGCATGGTACAACACGTCAACGATGTCGCCTTCTTTCAGGAACTGACCGTTATCAACCATATCGTTGCCGATAGAAATTTGATCGAAAGTTTCCTGATTCATGAGGGCATAACCGCCGTCGTCAGGGTACAGGTATTGAAATTTACGGCGTTCTACGCGCACTTCGGTCAGGTTTGCGCCGCTGTTAAATGTAAATTCTACAACGCGACCGGAAGTTGTGCTTTTCAGTTTAGTCCACACCTTGCCGCTACCGCGACCAACCTGAAACTTCTGAAAATCAATAACTTTAACGATGTCGTTGTTGTGCTCAATGCAAAGGCCGTTGCGGATATCTGCCGTCGTTGCCATATTTTTTTGTATAAAATGAAAGTGAAAAAGTATCGAATTGCCGATTTTGATTTTTCAAAAGGCCCGCAAAGGTAAAATAATTTTGAATAAAGGTTTCATAACCCGCTTGTACCAAATTTCTGAATCCAAATCTGATGTTGGTATCCTCCGCCTTTTTTTAAATATTTGCCCTCGAAAAACAAACACACAGCTTCAGGTCGTTATAGCATTTTTTAATATAATCAACGTCTGGCGCTGCGCACGATTGGGGATTGCCTCCAGTCGGCTCGTTGGTGACCAGTCGCCCACCTGCCGATTTAATTATGAGACATTTATCCATCCTCGCAGCCTGGCTGCTACTCTTTCCATTATCCCTTCATGCCCAGTTGCCACCTGCCTGTGCGGCGGGGTCATCGTCTGTTACCTGCGCTACAGCCTGTATCAACTGCAATTTCAACGGGTTTTCCGGCAGCACCGTCGGGTTTCCGTCGGGCATCGTTCCGAATTTTTGTGGTACTGTTGAAAATGCCCAATGGCTGGGCTTCATCGCTGGCTCGGCTACGGCGGAGTTTACGATACAGCCTTCCAACTGCACCGATGCCAATGGCGTTCAGGTCGCGTTGTACGAAGACTGCATGGGCATGCCGCTCGACTGTGAAAAAGGTCAAATGGGCGGTGGAAGCATGCCTGTTTCCATCACAGCGCCACTTACGCCCGGCCGAAATTATTTCCTGATGATTGACGGTTATGCAGGCGACAACTGCGATTTTCAGGTAACTGTCACGCCTAACAGCGCCGTTTACCAGCCGCCGCTGGGCAATATCGGCGCCATCGAAGGGCCAACAGCCGTGTGCTCAGGCGCAACATTTACCTATTCAGTACCGCCTGTTTCCGGCGCTTCGGCCTATATCTGGACAGGTCCACCCGGAACAATGATTGATACTGTTCCTTTGCCCGTCACGCTGGTTGGCGCAAATGCCAATCGGGTGCAGATTACTTTCGGAACAACCGGCGGACAAATTTGCGCGCAAGCAGCAAACAGTTGCGAAACCAATGCGCCCTGTGCCAGCAGTTTAAACATCTCGATTTTACCGGATTCGGAACGCCCCGATTTCATTGGCGACACACTGGCCAATCTGGCGTGTTCCGATGCACCAATTTCGCTCAACCTGCAAATTCAACCTGCGGCGAATTACCTATATCAATGGACAACTGACAGCACCGGACAGATCACGTCGGGGGCCGACCAGTTACAACCTAAAATTGCCGTCACCGGACGATATACGCTGGTGGCAACCAACACGCAAAATGGTTGTTCGTCGGCCATCAGTATTCAGGTTGGCGAACCGGAACCGCCTTCGGGCGCAGTACTGTCGGTGTCATCCGTTAAATGCTATGGCCTGAAAGACGGTAGCCTGCGCATTGATTCGGTGCGCAACGGCGCCGCGCCTTATGTGTATGCCCTTGATAATGCGCCGTTTTTACCGGACACCTACTACGCACGCCTTGATCCCGGCGAGCACCACCTGAGCATCGAAGCGGCTGACGGTTGTCTGTGGGACACGACGTTTATGGTAGAAGAGCCGAACGAATTACTGCTTGATCTGGGGCAGGACACTACCCTGCTGCTGGGCAATTCAATCAAACTATGGGAACCAGCGTTTTTAAATGAACCGTGGCGCAACGACAGTCTGATCGGTTTACCTGTCCAGTTTTCGCCTTATTTGTGCGACACTTGTTCATATTCACCAACAGTCAGTTTCCGATACGCCGTAACTGTCGTGGATTCAAATGGCTGCACTGCCACTGACGAACGACTGATAACGGTAGTGAAAAACAGGCAGGTTTTTGCGCCCAATGTCTTTGCGCCGGAAGGGAAAGGCGGCAATGAACGATTTACGCTGTTCAGCGGCCCGGATGTAGATGAAATTGTGTGGATGCGGATTTTTGACCGATGGGGTCAAATGATTTTTGAAAACACCACATTCGCTCCGGACGAACTCGGCGAAGGCTGGGACGGGCGTGGTAAAAATCGTGAATTCACACCCGGCGTTTATGTCTGGCAGGCAGAAATTCGATTCAAAGACGGCGAAAAACAGGTGCGCTCAGGCGACGTTGTGGTGTATCGCTAAATCAGGCAAACAACTCGCCTTGTAGCAGCAGGTCATCCGCAGTGCCGGATTCAGATGTTTCAATATTGTCCTGAAAATCAGGCTGATCTGGCAGCAAGCGCTTCACGATGCGCAACTGGTGGGTGTAACGATTTAACTCGCGGTTGTAAATTCCGAAGTGATCGAGTTTGTCAATTCTGACTTTACCGGACGCATGGATAATATAGCAATCAGGCAAAATGAGTCCGACGTGCGTGATATGCCCTTTTTCATTGTCAAAAAACGCGAGGTCGCCCGACTGGCATTCTTCCATAAAGTCAATCGCGCGGCCTTGTGTGACTTGTTGTGAAGCATCGCGCAACAAGCGGACGCCAGCCATTTTATAGACCATTTGCGTCAGTCCGGAACAATCAATACCAAAGGGCGAGCGGCCTCCCCACAAAGACGGCGCATGCAGGTAACGTTTGGCCACTTTTACCACCCATTCAATGCCTAATTGTTGCTCTGAAGGCGTAATCACCGGCCCTGAAAACTGAAAACGTTGATCGCCGAGCGAACAGCGCAAGCCGTCGTAATTGGGCAAAACAGCGCCCATCGTCAGGGGTAAAAAGTGATCGGCAGCCATCAAGCCTTCAACCAGCGACAGGTTCATGGTCTGGCTGCCTTGATAAGCCTCGTATTCAGCCGTTTCGAGCAAGCGCAGTTGCTTGGTATCTACCCAACCTGAATAGCCATCCCAGGAACAGACAACATGACGCCAGTTGTCTTTTGTTTCCGTAACTTCTACGGTTTCGCCGAAAAGCAGTTGCGAAACCATTTCGCTCCGGTCGGACGGGTGGGCGCGCAAAGGCGCAATACTGACTTGGCAAACGGCATGTTGCATGAGAGGAGATCCGTTTCGTGAAATCGGCAGCAAAAAAACAAGTTATTTTCGATTCCCAAACAAGCGGTTAGGCAGTAAGTCGAACTTCACAAAATTCAAGTGGAATGGTTGAAAATGCAGTTGACGCTAAATATTTGATTTTCAACATCTTGCGTCAACTGCATTTTAACCGACAAGTCCTGATAAATTTAAACAACCTCCAGGTCAACGCGTCAGCACGATATAATCCTGAATGAGCGTTTTCAGAAAATTCAGCCTGTTATCTGGCCGGCGTTCTATTTTCAGGATGGGCATCAAGTGTGTCACAAGGTCTTCTACCACTTCCAAATGCGCCTGATTGGGGTATTCCTGATAGCGTTTTATCACCCGGTTAATCATCAGCATATCCTGTTCGGATAGATCCCGCACCTGCGGAAATTGCGGCTCATAATTGGCGCGGGTGGATAAATTCAGGATGGAACTCAAGCGATACAGGTGCGACGCATTGAAGACTTTAATGACGGTCGTATGGGCCGCCATGTCGCCGAGCCGCTGACTTCGGGGCGTTGTTTTGATCAAAATTGCCCCGACAGCCCCGCCGCTAAACATCGAATCTACGAGGTGCAACACCGAACGCAACAGCAAGTCGCTCCACTCCGGGTCTTTGCCATCCAGCCTGACCACCTTAATGGCCAATGCCTTTTTGCCCGGTGTTTGTCCGTTGTTCCAGGTTTCAAACCCGATATTGTACAGAAAATACAACAGGAACGGTGTGACAACCAACAGCCTTAACCAACCTGAATCTTCGAAAATCATCCCGCGCGTTATCGCCTGAATCAATTGAATCAACACGAGGCTTCCCACCACCACGACAAACGTGTCAATAATCCACGCCAGCGCGCGGTCGCGCAACGCAGCCAGTTCGTACTCGATGGTAACGTTCTGTGTGGTGGTGATCTCGATGGTTTTCATGACGATTACGTCGGGAATTCAGACCTTAAATATCCAGCAACAGCGAGACCGGATCTTCGATCAGGTTTTTCACTTTGACGAGGAAGGTCACCGAGGTGCTGCCGTCAATGATACGGTGGTCATAACTCAATGCCAGGTACATCATCGGGCGGATGACAATCTCGCCATTGACCACTACCGGGCGGTCTTTGATGGCGTGCATGCCCAGGATGGCGCTTTGTGGCTCGTTGATAATCGGCGTACTCATGAAGCTGCCAAACACGCCGCCATTGGTGATCGTGAAAGTTCCACCTGACATTTCATCCAGCGACAATTTACCGTCGCGGGCTTTGCCAGCCAGTTCTTTCAGTTTGTTTTCCACATCGGCAAAGTTGAGGCTTTCAACATTTTTGATGGGCGGAACGACCAAACCCGAAGGCGTGCTGATCGCAATGCTGATGTCGGCGTAGTCATGATAAACGATGTCGTCGCCGTCAATAAAGGCGTTCACTTCGGGCATTTCCAGCAACACCTTGGCGCATGCCTTGGCGAAAATGGACATAAAGCCGAGTTTGATGCCGTATTTTTTAACAAATGCTTCCTGATATTTTTCGCGGAAAGCCATGACGCCGCTCATGTCCACCTCGTTGAAAGTGGTCAGCATGGCCGTGTTGTTTTTAGCGCTCACTAATCGCTTGGCGATGGTGCGGCGCATGCGCGTCATTTTTTCGCGGCGATCATTGCGGCTAAAGGCAACGGCCGGGGCTGCGGGTTTGGGCGCAGCAGGCGCCGGTGCAGCCGCCGCCGGAGCGCTTGGCGTCGCAGCAGGTGCGGCAGGTGCGTTGGAAACGGCTTTTTGCGCGTCGTCTTTGGTGATACGACCATCGCGGCCGGTTCCGCTTACATTGGATGGATCAACATTGCCTTCTGCCAGAATTTTTGCGGCAGCAGGAGAAGGTGTTCCTGTGGCGTAGTTGGCCGAACCTGAAGATGCCAGTTGAGCAGGCGCAGCCGGAGCAGCAGGTTCTGTTTTAGTGGCGGCAGGTGCGGCAGCCGGGGCTGCGCCGGAGGCCGAAGTATCTATTTTGGCAAAAACAGCGCCGACATTAAGGTCTTCGCCTTCTTTGGCAACCCAGGTCAGGGTTCCGGCCGAATCGGCAGACAATTCCTGATTGGCTTTTTCTGTTTCGATTTCGCAGAGCGGTTCGTCCATTGCCACCTGTGAGCCATTGGGCTTCAACCATTTGGAGAAGGTAACATTGCTGATGGATTCGCCGAGATTCGGGATTTTCAGTTCTATAACTGCCATTGAATTTGGATGTGGGTAATGATGAATGATGAATGATAAATGATGAATATCAATTTGATAATCAAGATGTTAAGCAGGTTATATCAGTCAAAATTTAACAATACCTGGATGTGATAGTGTGATGATGTGATAATGCGATGATTTTCAGGACATTATCACAAAGGGCGCTCAAAAAACATATTTAGTAATACCTTTTTGAGCAAAAGGTTCACCGGTACGTACCGGCAAACTGCGCAAAGTTAGCGCGCGCTACGGAATTATTACCAGAACCGGTAGAACAAATATAGAAAAGTATATTCGATGCGGCTCTACTTCCGATAATTGAATTTCAACAGCAGCCCTTCGCCTTTTTTGCCTTCGCTGCTGATGAGCAAATTACCTGCGGCATCAAACGAAATACCTTCCGGTTGCGGCATCACTTTTTTATCCAGACGGACGGCAAAGCGAATTTGGCCGGTGGTGTAATCCAGCACAACGAGGCGTTTTTTAGCGGTGGAAATGACAAATATTTCGCCCGTTTTGGGGTGTATGGCAATACCTGACGGACTGAAAAAATTAGGTTTATCCTCCGGGCCATCGGGTACCAAACGGGCCA
>JADZBJ010000036.1 GCA_020852155.1 Saprospiraceae bacterium
AAATCAGCAGATCCTGCATATAAATATGCTTGTCTTCAGCGTCGCCCTTATCCAGCAACTTTGAATACAAATGCTTTTCGTAAAGATCAGCCAGCCTCAAAGTGCGCGAATAATCGGGGTTGAACACCATTTTCAGGTTGTCCAACGGATTCAGGAAAAGGTTGGTCCGAAGGTCGTAGTTGATGTATTCCAGAAATTCACGTTGAATTTCCCGCACCAATTGAATATAATCTTCGCGGGTAATCTCCTCGTCGGGTTTATTTTGAAGCAGATTCCGAATTTTAAGGTAATAAAAAGCGCCCAAAATCGAACCTCCTGAAACACAGGAAATCACCTCGACATTGCGCAGCAAATCCTGTTCGGCCAGTCGTGCCAGTACTCCAATATGAAATAACGCAGCCCGGAAGCCGCCGCCGGAAAGCGCCAGACCAAGACGCTTGCCTGGATTGGTCTGGGTTATTGAGTTGGAAACGCGTTCCAGAATTTTTCGAGCCGCCTCCTTATGGCCTGGCTTGCTGAAATGATAACTGTCGATCCAGGCTGCATTTTGCTGGGTGGTGGTATCGCGTAACCAGGAGTTTGCACCGGCATATTGTAAGGCTTGTTCTACTTTTTCTTGCGCCAATGCCCAACTTTGGGCGTCATCCAGCCCCAGTAGCGCCTCTGCCCAGGTAATATAATACCAATAGCGTTTTTCACGTCCTTTTTCCAGTGTTTCATCATGTTCAGCGAGCATTTCGGCTTCCGATGTGCTGCAATACTGAATAATTTCCCTGCGAAGCTTGAATGCTCGTTCCTGAAGTCGAATACCGACGACGTTCAATACCGGCCCGTTATCAGGATCATTCGCCGGATTTACCTGCATTTCTTGTTCACCTGAAGTATGCGGATTGGTGATATCAACGGCTTTGAAATAACCGGCTGCCAACATATCACACAAATAAGCCACATTCAGACAACTGTAGCCGCCGTCTTTCAGGTTCATTTTGGTTTCGTCAGCATCTGTTGGGCGTCCTTGCGCTTTCAGGTCAAGGGCTGTCTTCCAGAGTTGATAGCCACGCTCGTAGTACATCAGGGATTGTTCAAGCCAAACCTGCTGATTGTCGTAACGCCATTTTTGCTTGAAAACCGAACCCAAAATAGCCGCGTCTTCGGAGTAGGTAATGTCTTGCGGCGGCGCAATAGTGGCGTCAAAAGATTGCCGACTGACAGGGCCTTTGTTTTGATTGCTGGCTAAATAAGGCTGGGAAATAATGACTGCAGCCTCGGCAAAACGCGAGGCGCCGGGTTGGTCATCGTCTTTATAAGTGGCAATCGCCCATTTGCGCTGAATTTCGCGGTCGTACGGATTTTCATCGTACAGCCGTGCCAAAACGCGACGGGCGTAAGAATACATTTTCAGGTCAAAAAGCGTCATAGCGACGTCGCGAACCACTGCTGAGGCAATGCGTTCACCCCGCAAATAATTCTGAGCAGTTTGTACCAGTTTTTTTTTGTCAATGACGGAAGACATAGTTCAGGTATTGGAAATTCAAGGAAAAAACAGGTGCGAATTTCAGAAAAAATTAATTAAGCCAAATATTAAAAATCAAATGGCGCATTCCGACAGTTCGAAATGCGCCACGATGTTAATTGGCAAGCGTAATATTATCCCATACGCAGCGATCCCAACAGCAAACCTTTAGGCGCCAGCGACGCTAAAATCAGTACCACAGCAACCGTTGTATAAATCGCCAGTTTTTTAAACTTGGATTCATCATCAGCCGCTTTCTTGGAGAGCGTACGGCCCAACTGAATGAACACTACTGCGAGGAGCATCATCGAAATGTGCTCAACAGCGAAATAGCGGTGCATGGGGCTTTTCATGGCAGCACCCATGTCGGCAAATGCCGCGCGCGTCCACTCACTGGTGAAAAAATACTGAATCAAACCCAGTAATAATTGAAGATGCGTCAATCCCAGTAGCGCCGCGGATGCGGTATTATCCGCCTTTTCATAGCGTTTTTTGCCCAACCAGCCGCTATAAGCGCGGAACAGCACATAAATCAACGCCAGCAAAAGCGCATAACGGTTGTAAGAATGGAGGAGGTTAATGATGTTTTGCATAAAACGAGTGGTAAGTTATTGAAAGGTAGGTGATTAGGGGTAATTGGTTAGCCACAGCAAAGCGGCTTATGGTGTAACAC
This sequence comes from Saprospiraceae bacterium, assembly GCA_020852155.1. GTDB lineage: Bacteria > Bacteroidota > Bacteroidia > Chitinophagales > Saprospiraceae > M3007. The sequence continues at coordinate 2,187 of JADZBJ010000036.1, forward strand.
CAATTGCCATAAAAGGGTTACGACAATCATGCTGGGATACAACCATTTTCGTACAATGTTTTTAACCAAACGACGATTCGGGTGTAAGCCCATCTTCTCCATGACGTCCGAGTAAAATATCAGGTCGTCTTTTTCATCCAGTCCGTGATGTACGTTGTAGAGGCATTTGCCAAAAATCATGAACTGAATAATAACGGCAGCGTATACCGCTACCGCCAATTGCCAGGGCAATACAAATGGCATAACCCAAGTAAAAATAACACCCAGCAGGTGCAATGCAAAGTTGATTTGTTTCATAACAATCATTCGTTTTGTAAATTCTGTTTCAGGCCTCCCCAAAAAAATTTCAAATTTCAAATAAAATATTCCACTTTCTATTTCAAATTTTTAAAAATAAAAAGTTCTATAATTTGAAATTTAAAAAGTTTAATACCCGCCACTACTCATGATTTCTCCAGGCTTCGCGCGGCTCGCTCATGGCCCAGGCTGCACCGGCATTTTCGATGGCATTGAACATCGGCATCCATTCGGCGGGGCCAGCGGATTGGGTCAGTATTTCGTGGCGGCGCAATTGCAGAATGATATCCAACGGGTTAATCATCACCGGACAAGCTTCCACACAAGCGTTGCAAGTGGTGCAAGCGTGAATTTCTTCCATGGTGATGCGGTCGAATAAGGATTTGCCGTCGTCGTAGCCTTCGCGGGTGTATTTTTTACTGTCCAGGTTATAGCCAATTTCCTCAGCGCGGTCGCGTACATCCATCATGATTTTACGCGGCGAAAGTTTTTTGCCGGTCGTATTTGCCGGACAGGCCGCGGTACACCTGCCGCATTCCGTACAGGAGTAGGCTTGCATCACATTTTTCCAGGATAAGGAGAAAATATCATTGGCGCCGAATTCAAAATTTCCGGCATCACTGTCTGCCGGAGGCGTTTCCTGACCGGGCATGGGCGCCAGGCCCATCATAGCGCGTACTTCACGCTGAATATCCTCGATGTTGGACATTTTTCCCCTCGGCGACAACGACGCATACCAGGTGTTTGGGAATGCCAACAATATGTGCAGGTGTTTGGAATAAGGCAGATAGCACAAAAACGCCAGTACGGTAAACAAGTGCAGCCACCAACCGAAACGTTCGATAGCCATCACAGCGCCGTCTGAAAGCGAGCCAAACAACATGGGCCCCAGCCAACTGCTGACAGCGAATGCGCCAGTCGTATGATAATGCTCTACGCCGCGCATCTGAAGGACCTTGTCGCCGCCATTCATGCAGAAAATACCAACAATCAGGGTAATCTCGCCCAACAGGATAAGGTTGGCATCGCGCATGGGAAAGCCCTTGAGTTCAGGTTTTCGGAAACGACTGATATTCAATACGTTACGCCGCATTAAAAATGCGATGGTCGCCACGAAGGCCAGGACTGACAGCACTTCAATACTGCTGATGACAAACGTGTATAAACCGCCCAGGTATGGTGCAAAAAAACGGTGCGTGCCGAAAATGCCATCCACCATGATTTCGAGGAGTTCGATTTGTGTTACCACAAATGCCACATATATAAACAGGTGCAGTACCGCCGGAATCCAG
>JADZBJ010000037.1 GCA_020852155.1 Saprospiraceae bacterium
AAAATTTGATTTTGATCAAGGCAAAATTTGCAGTCTTAGTCGGGTTCTAAGGCGAAAATTTTAACGCCGAGCAGAATTAAATTTTTCGAGAGCAGGCCAAAATCCAATTCCCGAACACGCTCTTAGAAGGGTAAGGCTGTGATTACATCTCCATGATTCGAGTATGTAAGACTTCATTGCTATTCAGCAAACCGACTTGATCTTCCTGAATCGTGAATACAGCAATATTTTCGCCTACGGCATTGCTTGCCTCACATATATAGGCATTAGGAAGCGATGCATTACCGCTTAAGTATTCCACTACAGTAACAACATCGCCTGCTTTTAAGCCGTATTTAGGCAAATCTACTTTCAGGCTAACCAGTGAGTATAAGGGTATCTGTTGCATTGTTATTTCTTTTTGGGAAACAGTGTTACAAAACTTGAAACTGCTGTACCATTTGCCTTAATCGTTTCACATTAAATCAAACTGCAACCTCGCCAAACTCGAATACACGCCATTCGGCATGGCTGACAGGGCGTCGTGTGTTCCTTCTTCTACAATCTGCCCATTTTCCAGAACATAAATGCAATCTACTTCGCGGATGGTGGCTAAGCGGTGTGCAATGATGATGCTGGTACGGTCGCGCATAAGGTTTTCCAGGGCTTCCTGAACGACCTTTTCAGATTCAGCATCCAGCGAAGAAGTTGCCTCATCGAGCAGCAGAATGGCCGGATTGCGCAGGATGGCGCGGGCAATGGCAATACGCTGACGTTGACCGCCGCTGAGTTTGATGCCGCGCTCACCGACGACGGTATCAAGTTTGTCCGGGAACATAGAAATGAAATCCCAGGCATTGGCCTGACGCGCTGCCGCTTCGATTTCGGCGTCGGTGGCGTCGGGTTTTCCGTACAGGATATTTTCGCGGATGGAGCCGCCAAACAGGATGACTTCCTGCGGTACGATGGCAAAATTATGGCGATACGACTCCAAATCGTAATCATAGATACTGCGGCCGTCCATTTCAATTTTGCCGGAGGTCGGAAAATGAAATTGCAGGAGCAGTTGCATGATGGTGCTTTTTCCAGCGCCGCTTTGGCCAACCAGCGCCACTTTTTTCCCGGCCTCAATGCTCAGGCTAACCCCTTTCAGGACTTCAACATCGGATCGGGTGGGGTAGGAGAAGCGGATGTTTTCAAAGGAAATATTGCCGCGCAAGCGCCCGGCGGAAACACCGCCTCTTGGATGCGCTTCCGACTCTGAAGGCGAACCCAGGATTTCCCGAATGCGCTCGGTAGCGCCAACTGCGCCGACCAGTTCGGTGTAAAAATTGCCCAGACTGGCGATACTGCCGCCAATCACTGCCGTGTAGGTGATGAATGCGATCAGATCTCCTGCCGTGAATTTACCGGGCGTGCCGACGGCCAGGTGTGCGTCTTGCTGCACCAGGTGCATACCGTAAAGGATGACAAAAAACAGTGCGCCAAACAGCATCGTAATGATGAATACGGCAAAAACCGCGCGGCCCTGCGCATATTTCATCGAAATCTTGACCACATCGGCATTGGAGCGACCGTAGCGCCGGCTTTCGAACCTTTCATTGGTAAAGGCTTTGACCGCGTGGATGCTTTGCAGGGTTTCATCCAGGATGGTATTGGTTTCACCGAGGTTGTCCTGGCGTTTTTTGGATAATTTTCGCACCCAGCGCCCAAAGAAAATAGCGCCAACGACAATCAAAGGGAAAGTGGCGAGCATGACCATCGCCAATCGGGGCGACATCCAAAGCAAGACGCCAATGCCGCCGATCAGGATGATGATCTGGCGTAAAAATTCGGCCAACACGAAGTAAAACGTGTTGTACAGTTTTTCAACGTCATTGGTTAATCGGCTGACCAATTCACCCACCCGGCTTTTTTCAAAAAAAACGATGGGTAGTGAAATGAGGCGCTCGTACAGGGCAACACGTATATCTGCTGTGCCACGTTCGCTGACCTGGGCAAACATCATCACTCGCAGATACGATACAACACCCTGAAAGATCAGGATACCAATCAGTATCAAGCCGATATGTATTAAATCAATGTCTTGTGGAATATTACCCTGCGCGACATCAAGTGATCGCCCGATCATGGCCGGGAACACCAGAAACACGCTACTGCCCAGAAAAAGCAGTACCAGGCCAAAGAAAAAATGAAAGCGATAAGGGCGAATATATTGATAGATTTTGAGGGCTTCGCGAAGGCCCTCGCGCGTCAGTTTGGGACGCGCTTCCGACTTTTGTTCCATGTCCGCAAAGGTCGGATGATTTTTAATTAAATCCGATTGATTCGATTGATTCGATTAAATCCGATTGATTCGATTAAGTCCGATTACCCGTCGTAGAGTAGTTGGAACTCGGATGACACGGATAGTACACGGATTTACGCAAATTTCCTTAGTGCCTCTTCGTGTTTCTTAGTGCCTTCGTGGTGAAAAAATCGAATCAATCGGACTTAATCGAATCAATCGAATCAATTAACTCAGTTTTTCTTGAACATAATCGGCAGGTTCATGCGGCAATTGACCTTTTTGCCTTTGTGCATAGCGGGTTTCCATTTTGGCATTTTCTTCACTACGCGCAGGGACTCCTCCGAGAATTGAATAGGTAATTGATCATTGAAATATTCATTGACTTG
>JADZBJ010000038.1 GCA_020852155.1 Saprospiraceae bacterium
AACCCTACCGGCTTGCGGTATTGCATCAATTCTGTGTCGCTAAAATTTGTAAAGGGGAAATAATAAACGTCAAACCACATCAAACGGCGCGCCAGCGCCATTCCAACAATTTCAAACCACATCAAACTGCGCGCCAGCGCCATCAAACCACATCAAACCACATCAAACGGCGCGCCAGCGCCATCTAACCACACAAAAAAGTCATGATATCCTCGCCGTCGGGATAGTCGCTCAAGCCTGGCGACTGCGAAGTACCGAACGGTAAAACCGGCATACTTTCCAGGGTGACATGCCCCACGACACATTGAATTTGGTCGCGTTGCGCCACCAGGCTGTCGTTAAGCGACTTTAAATCCTCGTAATATTCATAATGAGCTGATGCAATGCGCGATTGCAGGGATTCATCCTCGGTCAAAAGCAGGCAACCATTGTTCAGGTGCGGAATATGATTCAGGATATACAGCGTGAAATTATAGTCGAAGTTGTTTATGTATTTGTTGTGCAGGGCCAGTTCGCGGTATTCATGCAAGGCTTCGAGTAATGGGTCGAAATCATAACCTTTGGGGACGTACAGTTTACTGACGTTGCGGCAACCCAGTCCGAAATAGGTAAATATATCTAGCCCCAGGGCCAGCATTTCTTCCTGTGTTTCCTGGCCGGTTAGTATCGCCACGGCGTTGCGGTTACGGCGAATGATATGCGGTTTTGAGGCAAAATACTGCTCAAAATACCGGGCGGTATTGTTGCTGCCTGTTGCGATGACGGCGTCGTAACCTTTCAGGTGTTCTGTTTCACCGAGCATTTCGGTGTAGGCTTGCGACTCCGGCGCCCACTCGCCCAATTTTTTCATGAATAGCGGAAAAAGGCGCTTGTCCTTATCGCTCAATTTCACCCTGGCCCTATACCCTGCTGTAAACACGCAAAGCCAGTCGTGAAAACCCACCAGCGGAATATTGCCCGCCATGATGATGCCCACTATTTTTTCAGGAAAATCCGCGTCGCGAATTGGATAATTGGCCGCCCAGGCTTTCAGGCGGTCAATATCCAGCATATCATTGGCGATAGCCTTTAGCGCCATGCGCTGGTTGTCTTCCGTAAACCACTGGTTTTCAGCGTGTGCCTGACGGATGGCGATGTCTAATGCTTCATCGCCTCCGGTGCGGAGGTAGTGGCCGAGTTCGGCTAGGAGTTCAAGTCGTGCGGGAAGGAGCATTGGTGTGAGGTTTATCGCGCATTGCGTCGCGCATTCAATTCCGTAAGGAAACGATTCAGTTCATCCATGCTGTAAAACAGCACCTCGCGGGGTTTAGAGCCTTCAGCGGGACCGACGATGCCCAGGCCTTCGAGTTGGTCCATGATGCGTCCTGCGCGGTTGTAGCCGAGTTTCATGCGGCGTTGAATCATGCTTGTTGAGCCATGCTGGGTTTCAACCACCAGTCGTGCGGCATCTTCGAGCATATCATCCATTTCTGACAGGCTGAATTGCTTGCTGTTCGCGCCGCCGCCGTCGCCGTCAGGATGAAATTCGGGCAGGAAATAAGGTTCCGCAAAACCTTGCTGATTGCTGATGAACTGGATCACCTGTTCTACCTCTGGCGTGTCCACAAAAGCCGATTGCAAGCGAATGATGTCACCACCGACAGACAGCAGCATGTCGCCGCGTCCGGTGAGTTGTTCCGCGCCACCCGCGTCGAGGATCGTACGCGAGTCCACTTTGGAGGCGACTTTAAAGGCAATACGCGCCGGGAAGTTGGCCTTGATCACACCCGTAATGATGTTAACCGAAGGGCGCTGCGTTGCAATAATCAGGTGAATACCCACCGCGCGGGCCAGTTGCGCCAATCGGCCGATGGGCAATTCGATCTCTTTGCCGGCGGTCATGATGAGGTCGGCAAATTCGTCAATAATCAGGACGATATAAGGCAAAAACTGGTGCCCTTTGTTCGGATTGAGCTTGCGGGCGACGAACTTGTCGTTGTATTCCGAGATGTTGCGCGTTTCGGCCTTTTTCAGGAGGTCGTAACGCGATTCCATTTCAATAATCAGCGAATTGAGCGTATGCACCACCTTGGTGGTGTCCGTCACGATGGGTTCCATCTGATCGGGCAGGAAACCCAGGAAGTGATTTTCAAGTCGCGCGTAAGGGAACAATTCGACCTTTTTCGGGTCAATCAGGATGAGTTTAACGTGTGACGGGTGCTTTTTATACAGCAGCGACATCAGCACGACGTTGATACCGACGGATTTACCCTGACCCGTAGCGCCTGCGACCAGCAAGTGCGGCATTTTGGCCAGGTCGGCCACAAATACTTCGTTTTGAATGGTTTTACCCAGGGCAATGGGCAATTCCATTTTAGCGCGTTTGAACTTTTCATCTTTCAGTACCTCGCGGATGCCGACGGTTTGCCGCTTTTTATTGGGCACCTCAATACCGATTGTGCCTTTGCCCGGAATAGGCGCGATGATACGAATACCGAGCGCCGACAGGTTGAGCGCGATGTCGTCTTCCAGGTTTTTGATTTTGGAAATACGAATGCCCTTGGCCGGTACGATCTCGTAAAGCGTTACGGTTGGGCCGATGGTTGCGCGTATTTTCTCAATTTCAATTTTGAAATACAGGAGCGTCTGAATGATCTGGTTTTTATTGGCTTCGAGTTCTTCGCGGTCAATTTCCAGCGTTTGGTCGGGGTGATCTACCAGCAATTGCAGGTGCGGATATTCGTAGTGCGACAGCTCCAGCGTCGGGTCATAAGGCTCGCTGAAATTCGGGTTATCTTCCTGAATCGCAACGACGGGCGGCTTGTAGGATTCTGCATCATCCGGCGTTGTGATGGCTGGAGGTGTAACAGGCGTTATGATCTCCAGTTCGTCGTCATCGCCCGGCAGCAGCGCCGGAGGCTTGGCGAGTGCGTCCTGCTTGGGCACATCAGCGAACAGGGCCGAGCGCTGACTCAGGTCGAGGGCTAATTGCGGATTGGCTGGCGGTGCGACAACTGTTTTTTCAGCAGGCGTTTCGATCTCAGCGGCAAAAGCCTCATTGATGGTTGCTTGCGCAGCGGTGGTTGCGGAAGTATCTTCTTCGCCGGGCAGTTTACCCTTTGTCCGGACAGGCGAAGGCTCTGCAGCACGGCGTTTGCCAAAATTGCCGGTCAGCAGGTCACGCCAGGCGTTTTGCGTTTCTTCCCAAAGTTTGGGCCAGGTAAATTCTTCCAGATTGGGGTTGTTCGACCAGACAAACGTAGCGACCAGTGCAAACAGCATGAGGGCCAGCGTGCCAATCACGCCCAGGAAATTCTGGATATATTCGCTAATGCTTTGGCCGAAAACACCTCCCCAGGGGAATTCCAGTTTTTGCAGGAAAAAAGACGATAAAATGGAGGTGATCACCATCAAAATCACCGTCCGCTGAAACGTCACGTTGAGGTAGGAAAGCGGTGTGCGGCGCACTAAGGCCAGTCCGTATTTGTACAGCAGATAAACCACGCCAAAGGAACCGACGCCAAATCCCCAGTAAATAATGCTATCGGCTACAAAAGCGCCCAGGCGACCCAGCCAGTTGTCCACCGGAACATCGTCGAGGAAGACGTCCCATGAAAAGCGGAACACCACGTCGTGGTCGTTTTTCCAGGTAAAAAAGTAGGAAGCAAACGCGATAAACAGGTAAAATGACAGGAAAAGACAGAACAGCCCCACTAATTTGGAGGTGCGTTCACTGTCAAAATTCAGGTTTAATTGTCCGCGTTTTCGGGCTGCCATGCAAAGGGAAGGGAGGTTTATAAATTTATCAACAGAAAGTAATTTTGAACAATCTACGTCTGTAAATCATTGAAAATCAAGATAATCAACCTCAATCATCTTCAAAATCACTTTAATCAGGGTACAAGTCGGCAAATGTAAAACGTATTGTTGGAAAATCGCTGCAAAATGGCAAAATATAGACAGTTGAATCAAAAGGAAATGCGAAATTTGCCGCATGACAAAACGCGATCCACGAACGCTGTCCGCTGGTCATAACAATACTGTGATCGCCCTTTCGGAGACGGAAGCAGGCAAAATATTCACTGGCGATACCCGATCGGATATTGGTTCGGAAGCCGAAAAAATGAAATTTGCCAACGAGGTCAACGGCCTGGTTGTAAAATTCATTCGGCTGGATGAGCTACATGACCATGCTGAAATATTGGTCATGGAGCGTCTGTTTCCTATGGACATTCGTGCTTACGAATTTGAAAAAAGAGAATTATGGCTGGATGTTCTGGAAGATGATTTAAGACAACTACACCGGGCCGGTTTTGTACACCGCGACATCAGAAGGCCCTCTGATATGCCTGGCGACCGTTTTGACAATATTTTTCTCACGCCAACTGGTTTCCGGCTGATTGATGTTGGTATTTCCGCCCTGAAAAGCCAGGTTGGTGAACGCCTTTTTGAGCGATTCATCAATCAGGAACTACAGGAACTGGAAATTTTCCGCGATTACGCCCTGAAACGTTAACCCGTTTATAGTCAACCCCAAGTGGTTTTGAACGACACGCGTCTGTAAATCCTTCAAAATCAGGAAAATCCATCCCGTAAATCTTCAAAATCACTTAAATCAGGGTTTACCATGCTCCTCGAACGCCTTCCCGTCCGCCGCCTGTCCACCTGGGTGATTGTGTATATGATTCTGGCTTTTGGCTGGTGGTCGCTGCACCTGTGGCGTCAGAATGATCACCTGCGGCAAAACAATCGTCAGTTGCTGGAATATAAATTCAAGGCCGATAAAGGCATGAATCAGACGCGTTTCGAGCAAACAGCAGAATTTCAGAAAATAGAAAAAACCTGGCAAAGCGGCCGCCGAATGATCATTTCCGAAGGACTTTTCTTCATCGGATGCCTGATTTTCGGATTATGGGTCATCAACCGAAGCGCCCTGCGCGAAGTCGAACTGGCCCGACAACGCCGTAATTTCCTGCTCAGCATTACGCACGAACTCAAGTCGCCCATTGCCTCCATGCGGCTGTCGCTGGAAACGCTCGTCAGGCGATCACTGACACCCGAACAAATACGCAGCGTTTGCGAAGGTGGACTACGCGACGCCAACCGCTTACAAAACCTGGTGGAAGATTTGTTACTCGCCGCACGCCTCGAAGACCAATGGAAACCACTCGCCGAACCAATTGACCTGAACAAACTCGTCAGCGACATTGCTCAGGGGTTGAAAATGCGTTTCCCGAATGCGAACATTCAACTTGACATACCGGGCGATTTACCGCCATTGCAAGGCGACCGGCCAGGCATAACCGCCATTTTCCAAAACCTCTTGGAAAACGCCATGAAATACAGTCCTGAGGGTTCGCCAGTGCAAGTAGCCATCCATCGAAAGGACCATCGTACGCATATTCGAATCAGCGACAAAGGCGCCGGTATTCCGACAGAAGAAAAAGCGAAGGTGTTTGAAAAATTCTACCGCATCGGCAATGAAGAAACCCGAAAAAGCACAGGTACCGGCCTCGGCCTGTACATTGTCAAACAAGTAGTTCAGGGCCACGGCGGCAGTATTCAAATACTCGACAACACGCCCTCCGGCGCTGTTTTTCAAATTACCATTTAAACGCGGATTTACGCAGATAAACGCGGATTTTCGCGGATGTACACGGATTTAGCAGATTCTAAACGCAAAAATCTGCGTAATCTGCGTTTTAAATCTGCGTAATCTGCGGGAAATATATTACGCCTAAGTTTTTACAATTCAAGCATAAAACAGACCCTCCACCCTTCTCGCCTACCATGTTCGATACCCTTCAGGCACAACGGCTTCTTGTTGAAAACCTCACCGAACGCTACGGCGCAGGTGAAGCCGCCGCTATTGCGCGCATTGTCATGGAAGATGCGTTTGGCACTCGCCCCGGGGCTGAATCCAGGCTCCTGAACGAACAGGAAACACAACTTTTTACCGAACAAATCTTGCCTCGTTTGCAGGCTGGCGAACCGGTTCAGTATGTGCTGGGTGAAGCGGATTTTTTTGGTTTAAAATTCGAGGTCAACCCTTCCGTGCTTATCCCTCGGCAGGAAACGGAAGAACTCGTCGCATGGGCGCTGGAAATCCTGAAAAAATCGCCGGTAAAACAACCGCGCATACTCGACATCGGCACGGGCAGCGGATGTATCGCCATTACCCTGAAAAAGAAAATGCCCAATGCCACAGTAACGGCCCTGGATGTCAGCCCGGACGCACTGAAAACAGCCACCCGCAACGCCGAACGACTGCAAACGGACATTCGCTGGATAAAGGCTGATATATTATCCGAAGAGGAATGGCCACAGGAGACTTTCGACCTCATCGTCAGCAATCCGCCCTATATCGGATTCGACGAGGCCAACATCATGCCCGAACACGTAACCGAACACGAGCCTGCGCTTGCGCTGTTCGTTTCTGAGCAAAATTCGCTGATTTTTTATGAAAAAATTGCCGATTTCGCCATTGCTCACCTGAATTCAGATGGTTACCTGTTGTTTGAAATCAATGAATTTCGGGCCGAAGCAACCTTGAATATTTTACACCCAAAAAAATTCGGGCAGCCCGAACTTCGCCATGATCTGGCGGGGGCTGCCCGAATGGTGGGAGGTAAAAAAGGGTTGAAGTTGTTGAAAGTTGAATATTGTTGAAGTGGTTGAATATTGTTGAAGTGGTTGAATATTGTTGAAGTGGTTGAAATAGTTGAGAGGTTGTACTCTGTGGTCTCTGTGCGGCACTCAGTGCCCTTTGTGTTAAATCATGTTTTTTTAACACAAAGGGCACTGAGATAAAACACAGAGACCACAGAGTACAACCGCTCAACAACTTCAACTTTCAACACCCTATTGCCTTTCGATCATCAACTTGACCCACGTTGTGCGGTCGCCCGCCCGGAGGCGCAAGTTATAGACGCCTGCCGGCAAATGCTCGTACATCAAAGTATGATTCAGGCGACCGGATGTGAAATCCGCATATTGCACATTCAGACTTTGACCCAGTATAGAGAATAGCGCAAATTCTACTTCCGAGGCTGGCAAAGCAGACATTTCCACCTTGAAAACGCCCGCGCTCGGGTTTGGATAAACCCTGAATGTCGTCAACCAGTCTGCCTGATTAACACCCGAAACAATCACCGTGATGGTTTGCTGCAAGGTTGAAGCGCCACAGGTATTGATGGCCGTCAGCGTGACAGTATAAGAACCATTCGCCGTGTAAACATGCTGCGGATTGGCTTCTGATGACATCGAGCCATCACCAAAATTCCAGACATACCCTGTCGCACCCTGCGAATTGTTCGTAAACGTAACCGTAGCGCCATTGATGATGTAGCCAAAGGAGCTGATTGGCGATGTGATGGCAGTGATCGCCAGCGGGAATTGCATGGTCGTGCTGCCGAACAGGTTGGTTACCGTTAAACTCAGGTCATACACACCCGGGTCGTTGTAAGTAACCACCGGAAATTGATCTGTAGAAGTCGGCGGAACACCACCGGAGAACTGCCATGACCAGGAAGTCGGGTTACCGGCTGACTGATCGGAAAACTGTACAACCATGGGTGCACAACCTTCCACTGGCGTAGCCGTCCACGCCGGAATTGGCGCAGAACCCTGAATTTCTATTTGTGCCGAGGTTTCGGTTGTTCCACAGAAATTGGTCGCCTGAAGCGTCACATTGTACAGTCCGGTAGCGCCAAAAGTGAAGGTCGGATTGGCTTCTGTTGAAGTACCCAGACCATCGCCAAATGTCCACAGATAACTGGTAGCGCCGGTACTTTGGTTGGTCAATACCACCGATAACCCGGCGGTTTGGGACGTAAAGGCCGCAACGGGTACGGTGTTCACCTGAATAACACCCGTTTGATTGATAGATGAACTACCCGCAGCATTACTTACGGTCAGCGATACACTATAAGTACCCGGCGTATCATAGACTACCGTCGGATTCGGATCGGTGGATGTTGCAGGTGTGCCGCCCGGGAACGACCATGCCCAACCTGTCGTATTTGACGAAGAGGTATTCGTAAACTGAACTTCCATTGGCGCACAACCCAAGATATTGTTGGCAACATATCCGGCAGTTGGCGGCGTCACAATCGTAAATGGCTGAGAGGCCGTCGTCGTGCCGCACACATTCGTAGCCGTCAATGTAACGGTATAAACACCGTCTGTGGCATAAGTATGTACTGGCTGTGCTGCACTGCTGTTTGTGCCATCACCAAAATCCCAGGTGTAATTTGTCGCACCAACCGTCGTATTGGTAAAGTTCACATCAGCGCCATTCACAACACCGCTGAACGCCGTTGAAGGCGTGGTATTTACCGTGATGATGTTGCTTTGAGTAGCCGTCGAACTGCCTTGTGCATTGCTGGTTGTCAATGTCACAGCGTATGTGCCCGGATTGGCAAAAACCACGGTCGGGTTGGCCTCTGTCGAAGTGGCCGGAGTTCCACCTTCAAATGTCCAGGAATAAGCGGTAGCATTGGCAGAAGATGTATTGCTGAACTGAACCGTCAATGGCGCGCAGCCATTGGTATTATTAGCCGTAAACCCGGCTGTCGGCGGTGTCGCAATGGTAACGTTTTGGGAGGCAGTAGCAGTGCCGCAGTTGTTTGTGGCCGTCAGCACTACGGTGTAAACGCCGTCAGTGGCGTATGTGTGCGACGGATTGGCCGATGTGCTGTTAGCACCGTCGCCAAAACTCCAGGCGTAGCTGGTGGCGCCGGTTGTAGTGTTCGTGAAGCTGGCTGTCGCGCCACTGACACTGTTTCCAAAACCGGCTTGAGGCGTCGTCGTTACTTCAACAATATTCGACTGCGAAGCCGTAGCCGTACCCGCCGAGTTACCCGCGGTCAATGTAACAGCATACAGGCCTGGCGCAGCGTACGTCACTACCGGACTCGCTGCCGTAGATGTGGCTGGCGTACCGCCAGGGAACTCCCAACTAAACGTTGTGGCGTTGGCAGAAGAAGTATTATTGAATTGAACCGTTAATGGCGCACAACCAATATTGCCTGTCGCCGTAAACGCCGCAGTGGGTGCGGTAACAATGGTCACGGTCTGAGATGTCACATCATTGCCACATGAATTTGAAGCCGTCAACGTAACTGTATAAACCCCGTCAGTGGTGTATGTATGCGTCGGGTTGGCATCTGTACTGGTAGCGCCATCGCCGAAATTCCAGGCATTAGAAGTGGCATTGGTTGAGGTATTGGTAAATGTCGCCAACGTACCGGAAACACTACCTGAAAAACCTGCTGCGGGCAAAGCATTCACCGTTACCAGATTGGTTTGGGTAGCCGTTGTTGTACCGCCGGCGTTGGAAGCCGTCAGTGTAACAGAATAAACGCCTGATGCAGGGTAAACAACCGTTGGATTGGCTGCCGTAGATGTAGCCGGAGTACCGCCGGGGAACTGCCAATTGTACGTCGTAGCGCCAGTGGACTGGTTAGTAAAGGTTACGCTCATACCCGGACAGCCATTAACGGGCGATGCCGTGAATGCCGTCACCGGAGGAGTAATGGTGGCCAGCATTTGGGTTGTCATGACATTGCCACAAGGGCTGGTAACGGTCAAGGTCACGGTGTAAGAACCACCAACGGCATAAGTATGCACAGGATTGGCGGCCGTGCTGTTGGTACCATCTCCGAAATTCCAGAAATAGGTAACGCCATTGGTGGATGTATTGGTGAACGTCGCTGTCAGGTTGTTCAGGCTGTAAGTAAACCCGGCAACAGGTGGAGCGAGTACCGTAATGTAATTGGTTTTGATTTCGGTATCAGAGCCTAATCCGTTGGTTGCTACCAAGGTGACGCTATAAGTACCCGGATTGGCATAAACGATCGTTGGATTCGCCTGATTGGATACCGCAGGCGTTCCGCCCGGAAACTGCCAGGCATAAACCGTGGAATTGGATGATGATTCGTTGTTAAACACGACAGTCAAAGGCGCGCAGCCACTAAGTGGCGTTGCCGAAAATTCAGCCGTAGGCGCGGTATTCACCGTAATTGTTTTGGTAGAAGTACCGCAATCATTCATGGCCGATAACACAACTGTATAAAACCCGCCGACATCGTAAGTGTGTTCAGGCGAAGCGTCAAAACTGCCGTTTCCATCGCCAAAATCCCAGTAATAATCTAAGGCATTGGTGGAGGTATTGACAAATGTGATAGTCGTACCATTCACAGAATAGGTAAAATTAGCCGTGGCCTTGGGCAGAATTGTTATAGCCTTGGTGATAGACTCCGGCCCGCTTGGGCTTTGGAGGGTTAATTTTACATTGTAAGTACCTGGTGTATTCCAGGTAACTGTCGGGTTGCTGGATGTGGAAGATGATGGAGATCCGCCGGGGAAAGTCCATGACAAGGATGTGAATGGCCCGGTGGACTGGTCAAAGAACTCAACAGGCTGCATGGCACATGCCGGAATGGGTTCCCAGAAAAAATCAGGGACCACAGGCACCGTTATGCAGGGCGTCAGGCAATTGGCGTTCAGTTTGCTCGGCAGAAACGAATTCACTGCATTCACGGATGTCGTACTCCAGTCGCTGGAGGTCGTTACAAACGGGCACATAATAAAATTGTTTGGCGGGCAGCCTGAGTCGTGCGAGCAGTTAAAATTATGGCCCATTTCATGCGCAGTTGTCACGCGCAATTCTTCGCTATTGGACGACCAGTCTTGCAGCGCATGGTACTTACCTGTTGTGCAAAGTCCGCCAACAAAAGCGATACCAACGGTTGCGCCATCAAAGTCGCGGGTTGTCCAGATTTCACCCAGGTCGAAGGAAGTACCAAAATTACCGGAGTTCCCCCAGTCAGCAAAGTCGCCGAGTAATGTTCCTGCATTTGTTGAACTGGTCCACTCATTCGGATCTCCTGACACGAACTGTGTTTTGATTGAAATTTCAATATCATGGATAAACCAGCCATTGTAGTTGCCTTGCACGTCGTTAATCACGGCGATGTTGTGCACCTCAACACCTGATACAGAACCATATTCAGCCAGCATCAGGTGGTCGGAAGCGATGGCCAATTCCATTTGATAACAAGCCATTGCCGACGATTCGGCTTCATGGTCGTCCATGTCCTGATGTTGTTCGATATGCTGCATGGATTCTTCCATGACAACCTGCTGGCATGTCGCATCTGCACTGCGAATAACATCGCCTTGCGCATACACCACATACAACGAAGGGTCGGCGTTTTTCACTAAATAGGAAAGCGGCTCAATCAGGTACATATCACCGGATTCGCGCACGAAACCCATGATGAAGTTTTTATCGAGCGTGAGGCGTACGTGTCCGCCACTGTGCATTTCAGTGCCTTTAAAGGCTTTGTTTTCCGTCGGGTAAGTCGTGTTAATAACGCCGTTGGCCTGTTTGTAGGTGAGGCGATA
>JADZBJ010000039.1 GCA_020852155.1 Saprospiraceae bacterium
CGGAATGTTGCCCAGGTTTTGAATGCTGGTGGAGTCGCCACCGATCACCATTCGGTACTGAAAGGCGTGAACAAGTTCGTGGCCCAGTACGTGATGCGTTTGCTGGTTGGTCATGGCCACCGGAAAAATAACGCGATTGCGCAATCCTTCTGTTACGCCGCCAGTGCCTACGCTGATGTCGCCGGAAATGGTGTTGGTTTGTTGAAAACCGGCATGATCGTTATAAATAATGAGCGGATTATGCAGGTCGAGGTCTGACTGAAAAACCTCTTTGTGCATACCGTACCACACTTCGGCGGCGTCGGCGAGTTCCTGAAGTTTTTCAGGATTATTCAGGTAGTCATATATTTCAAAATGACGGGTGTCTGTTACCTGAAATTTCTGTTTTTGATAGCGCGGTTTGTTTCTTCCGAAATATTGGGCTGAAACAGGGATTGTTGAAACCGCCAAAAAGAGCAATGAGAGCAAAAGCGATTTTCTCATAATCGAACATTGAAAGGTTATAGATCACCTGACTGTTCATGGTAACAACAATCCAGGTTTCAGGTTCTGATGAAAAGTATAAAAGCCGGGTTGGCTGCCAAAAGTTATGATGAAGCTAAAAACGCGGATTACGCGGATTTACATAGAAACGCGGATTTGCGCGGATTTACATAGATACGCAGGTTACGCGGATTTACGGGAACGCGGATTACGCGGATTTACATAGAAACGCAGATTACGCGGATTTACGGGAACGCAGATTACGCGGATTTACATAGATACGCAGGTTACGCGGATTTACGTGGAAACGCGGATTTGCGCGGATTTACATAGAAACGCAGATTACGCGGATTTACTAAGCTTATGCCTTGGCTCGCGCCAGTTTTGAGTTTTTATAGCCGTAGGCAAAATAGATACCTAAGCCCAGCACTAACCAGATGAAAAAGCCCAACCAGCTTTTGGCTGGTATTTGCGCCATCATGTAAAAACAGGAAATCAGGCCGAGTACCGGTATCAGCGACAGGCGATATTTGAAACTCCACCAGGACAAGGCGACGCACATCATCAGGAAGAGCCACATCGGAATTTTGTGCTTGAACAGGTGCCAGCCTGATTCGTAGGTGGTAGATTCTGGCAGGCCCGACGTATTTACCCATTGATGATAGTCGTCGGCAGGCATGGCGCTCAAATAAGCCAGCAGATCGCCTTTTTGTGCTGCAAAACCGGATGAATCACGGACTGAAATGGCAGCCACTACGGCATCCGTCTGTTCAGGATACAGGCGGCTAACCAGCGCATCTGCTTCGAAAGCTTCTTTTTGATTGGTCAACCAGGCTACGGTTTCGCCTTTATACTGCGTAAATGCCCACGCCGTTGCGGCCAGCATCATGAGCGGAAAAATCCATTGCGCATTGATATAGGGCGTACGGAATTTGCCGCGTGGCGCATCAGGGTCAAGTTGCATTTTCAGGACGCCGCCACAGACCAGCACGAAGGCAAAGAGCGTGCCCATGCTGCACAAATCTAGTACCGTATCGCTTGGGATGAATAGCATGGGCACCACCACAAAGAAGCCCGTGATAATGGTGGCATAACTCGGCGTTTTGTACTTCGGGTGAATCTGGCCATAGCGTTTGGGCATTAGTCCGTCGCGGCTCATGACCATCCAGATGCGCGGCTGACCCAACTGGAATACGAGAAATACGCCAGCCATTGCCACGACAGCGCTCACCGCGATGATGCCGCTGAACCATTTCATATTAATTTGTTCAAAAACAAATGCCAGTGGGTCGTCCACATCAAGCAGTTTGTAGTTGACCATACCAGTCAGTACCAGTGCAATGAAAATGTATAAAACGGTACAGATCACGATGGAATAAACCATGGCTTTCGGCAGGTCGCGTTGCGGGTCTTTACATTCTTCAGCGGTCGTTGACAAGGCATCAAAACCGATATAAGCAAAAAATACCGACGAGACGCCAGCCATGACGCCGCCAAAGCCGTTCGGCACAAATGGGTGCCAGTTGGCAGTGTCCACATAAAATGCACCAACAATGATAACCAGCACGACGACGCACATTTTCAGGACAACCATCAGGTTACTGGCGCGTTTTGTTTCTTTGATGCCCACATAAACCAGCGCCGTAATCAGGATGGACATGATGATCGCCGGCAGGTCGAGAATGATATGAAAGCCGCCGATGGTCGGGGCATTTTGCCAGGCATTATAAGCCTCCTGCTCTGAAGCCGAAAGGCTGCTCAGTTCTGCGCCACCCTTGAGCGCTGCGGCTACTGATGTCGCGCCGTCGCGGGCGGAGATGTAGTCAATCGTCGCCCAATCGGATATATGCCAACCTGCACTGGAGCAAAGACTGGTAAAATAACCTGACCACGAAACGGCTACGGTGATATTGCCCACGGCGTATTCCATGACCAAAGCCCAACCGATAATCCAGGCAATGATTTCACCAAAAGCAACGTAGGAATAGGTGTAGGCTGAGCCGGAGACCGGCAGCAGCGAAGCAAATTCTGCATAGGCAAATGCCGCAAAACCGCACGCAACAGCCGTGAAAATAAACAGGAACACAACGCCCGGCCCGCCGCTGGCTGAAGCCGAACCAATGGTGCTGAAAATACCTGCGCCAATAATGGCTGCAATACCCAGCGCCGTCAGGTCCATGACCTTCAGGTTCTTTTCAAGTGCCGGGCCGCCGTCTGTTTCAGCATGTGCTGTTGCAATGGCGTCGTTAATAGATTTTTTTCTAAAAAGGTTGTCAATAAAGGACATGGCGTTGTTGATTGGATCGAATGGTTCGAATGATTCGAATCAATCCGATTAATTCAATTGGCAAGCGTAGCGTAAATGGCCCTCAGATGACGCAGATTTACAAACGCAGATTTACGCAGATTTTCTTAGTGCTTCTTTGTGTTCCTTGGTGTCTTAGTGGTAAAAAATCGAATCAATCGGATTTAATCGAATCAATCTATTTAAGTGCTTCCCTGATTTGCCCCAAATGCCGGTCAAGGTGCGTTTCCCAGAAGGAGAACATTTGGGCCCAGCCGATTTTTCCGGCTCGCGGGTGTTTATAGACCATTTTATCAGCCCATTCATCGGGCATTTTTTCAAAAAAAGCGTCCCAGGTGGCTTTTGAGGCCAGCCAGCGTTGCTTTGTTTCATCGAGGGTGGAAAAGTCGGGCAGGTTTTCGCCAGATACAATGGCCGGAGCGCTGAACTTGAAAGGCGTTACCAGGTATGCCCACAGCAGAAAACCGCGCCAATATGTACCGGCATTTACTGGCTGAAAATCAGCGCCAAAGCCTGCTTTTTTGACAATGTACTCCATCCCCTTTTCCTCGGTCAGGATGAGGTGGTGCATGGTCTGGATGGCCGACCAACCGCCGTTTACGGGGTGGCGATTCAGTGTCTGTGCGTCGTAGTGACGCATTTCTTCAAACAAGCGTTCCAACTGCTGACGGTAGCGTTGATGGCGGGAGATAACCTGCTTTTTTTCCATGAGGTGAGGATGTTGCCAGATATTTCAAGGCAAAAATGGAAAAAAAACATTGTTGAGCAAGAAAAATAAAAAGTAACTGGTTAGGTCAGCGGTTTTGGAACAAAAAAGTAGGCGATTTTAGGTCAATCAAGCCGCTTTTTTGAGTTCGATGCAGCGCATCGGACGAGAGAAACGGCGAAGAGTGACCTAAAATAGACCTTTTTTGACCAAAATGGGAGCGACCTAACCAGTTACAATAAAAAAGCCGTCCAGTCTTTTCGACTGGACGGCCCACAACATAACCATGAAAACAATTAACCAATCAAATGTTTAGCCCTTTCTGATATCCTTTATTCCGAATACCGTGCCAACTTTGGTTAATCGCGTTCATATTTTGAATTTATTTCTTTTGGTAACTATTTAGGTCGCTCCTTTTTTGATCCAAAACCGCTGACCTAAACAGTTACTTCTTTTGAACGATCACTTTTATCGCTTTTTGTTGCTGTCCAACCTGAATATTCAGCCAATAAACGCCAACAGGCAGCGTACCGGTTTGTAGCAAAGTCGTCATTGCTCCCGCCGACAAAGCCTCCTGGCCAGCCGTAATTTTTTGCCCCAAAGCATTAACCAAATCCCAGTTAAGAACTGTGTTTTGGTCAAAATTAGTTGACAGGGAAAGCGCGTCTTCGGTTGAGCGCGGATTGGGATAAACCCGAACCGACGACTGCGGGTCGTTTAGCAAATCGGCATCACTGATGACGACCACAAATGTGTATATCGAATCGTCGGTACTGCAAACGTTCTCAGCCACCAGCCGAACTTCATAAGTACCCGTGGTCAGATCAGGGAAAACCAATACCGGAATACTTGAAATAAACTGTTCGTTTACATACCAGTAAATATTGGATTCATAAACGGAGGTATTTTCCAGTAACAGCACATTGCCTTGAAGGTCAGCATTGAAACTGGCTTGTACCGCGCCTACGGTAGCGACATTGAAGTAAAGCGTATCAGCGCCGACATTGTTACTGATGACCAGTGTTGCATATTCAGTTACAATGGTATCGTATATTACGATGGGTTCTTTATCGCTTGAAAACTCCGGGTTGCCATGTGGGAAATGCCAAAGCCAGGTATTCACATGGTCTTCACTGACAATTTCAATTTGGGCCGCTTCGAATAAACACATTGGAGTACCGTCGAAATTAACCCCTGCCAGGGGCAAGGCCCCATGAATGGTGATTGTCGTATAAGCCGTGTCGCTCTCAATTCCATTGGTTGCAATTAACCTCATGGTATAGGTTCCTGTGTCGGGATATTCGTGTATGGTCGGCAGCGTCTGTCCTGAGTTGCTTGTACCGTCTCCCCAGTCCATTTGGAAACTGGTAGCGCCGAGGGAAGTATTATAGATTTGGACAGACCAATCCTGATAGTTGCTGGCTTGTAAACCTGCATTCAGCGAAATCGGATTTGAGTCGGTTGACAAGCCTCGATTATCGCAGAAAAACAGGGTTGCCTGATACATGTTTCCAACGTCAATGGCTTGTGCATCAACGATGATTAAACGCCAGGTTCCGTTGACAGTCCCGGTATCCAGGCTTTCCATACAACCCATGTTGGGGTAATATGAGCCGTGGTAATCTCCAAATAATCCCCAGGGCTGATTGTTGTCCCAGGTGTTTGAAAATCCGGAGTCAGGTATCGGTACTGACGAACAGGGTAAAAAATAAACCTGCCATGCTGTGCCGTCAGTCATACCATAAAATCCGGCAGAGCCAATCAGTTGCACTTGCTGACCAGCCGGCGAGACAAGTGTTATCGTTAAATCGCCGATGTATTCGTGATCGAAATTAAGATAGACGCCACACAAACCCTGCGTGGAGTCGGCCAGGTCATTATTAACCGCGCCAGTCACTTCAATTATGGCTTCGCCCGTGAAATTGTCTGGCATGAAAAACGGGCAGTTGTTGCAGGTGGTATTACCAGTGTCTAATGGCGGCTGGATGGTGTCAATGACCGTTGCTGACAGGCGGAGAGAGCACGAAAGCAGCAAAAAAAGGAGAAATTGCTTCATAAAAGCCGGGCGTTTGTTTTCGCGAGGGGCAAGATTGCCAATTTTTTTAAATTTTATGGCAACAAAATCCCGGATTTGATGCAAAACAGGTCAAATACTGGCATGAAAATGCCTCGGCAGTGACCAGCACTGCCGAGGCATCTATCATGATCACATTATTACATCATCACATTTTAAACACGTCGTCTTCAATACCAGCGTTGACCTTGACCTCGCTGATGATAACTTTAAGCGGAACCGGAAAAATGCCCGTCATATTCAGGAGGTGAGGCATCAAGACGCCATTTTCTGCTTTGTAGTCAGAAAAATCAATGGTTTGAGTGGTTGGGCCTTGTTCGCCTTCTGCTGGCATAACACGCACTTCGCGCAGTTTGAGCGAAGTTTTGACATCGTAATATTCCGTGGTTTTTACACCGTCCGGGCGTGTCACTTCGATGGCGTAAGCCGATACGCCGTTCACTTCGTCAATACCCAGCAACGACAAGGTGTAGCCGTTTTTATAACCGGCTTCCTTGCAGAAAGAAGCCTGTTCCTTGATGTCTGCCAGGTCTTTGCCTTCAATCGGAGTGGCAGGCATACCCATGCCGCTTTGCGAGCCTTTCATACCGTCATACAATTGCAGGGACATGACGTTGCCCTGATTAGTCATTTCGACCTTGATCTTGTTGCCGCCTTTTTGCCAGGTCGTCAGTCCGAATTTCGGGCCGCGTGTTTCCATGGCAGCAGTGCTTTTTACGTCTTTGATTTCAGCAATTTTCGCTGCTCCGCCAACGGCATTGATATA
>JADZBJ010000040.1 GCA_020852155.1 Saprospiraceae bacterium
GACGGAGGTGAACTCGCGCCCGTTTTCATCCAGCAGCACCACATAGTCGTCGGAGGCTAATTTGGACAGCAGCATTTTGCCTTCTTCCTTTTTCAGGGCTGCGCCGTCGGCAAATTTCCCCTTGACATCCGGCAGGATGATCCAGTGAAATGGCAGGTAATTTTTCAGGCGTTTTTCAAACAGGGCAATGCCCGTTTCAAGGTAAGTTTCGCTGGTTTTACCAATGGCCCAAAGTTCGATTTTCATATTATTGATCGGCGTATGCGTAAGGTATTCAGCGTTTACGAAACTTTCAAAGTTTTCGTAAACGTAAAATTTCCTGGCGCACAAAAAAAGGGAGGCCTTACGGCCCCCCAGTGGATGTTTTCACAACGGAAAAAAATCCTTATTGTGAATTGCTTCAAATTGTAAAGCAAATATAGCATCTTGCACTACGTTTCACCAAGTCATTACCTAAAAAATGCAAAAAATCTTCTCCCTCGACCTCGGCGTCGCCTCCATTGGCTGGGCCGTCATGCTTCAACACCCTGAAAATGAAGAATTAAATGAAATCCTCGATTGCGGGGTTCGTATCGTGCCACTGGATTCAAAGACTGAAAAAGATGAATATACCAAAGGTGGCAATGTCGGTACAAACGTAGCGCGCCGTATGGCCAGGGGCGCTCGCCGCAACCTTCAGCGGTTTCGATTGCGACGTTATTTGTTGTATCGCGCCCTCACACGATTGGACATGATGCCTGACCAGCGCCTGTTGACGGCATTGACACCCCGTGAACTGTTTGGCCTTCGCGACAAAGCCCTGCGTGAACCGCTGACCTTGCCGGAACTGGGCCGCGTGTTACTGCACCTGAACCTGCGTCGGGGCTACAAAAGCAACCAGCGCGACAAAGGCAACGAAGAAAAAGAAAAGAAAGCCGATAGTTACCTCGGCCAAATCGAAGCCCGCGAGCGCGAACTGGACGATAAAGGCCAAACCATCGGCCAACGCTTTGCTATCGGTCTGCGCAATGACCCGCATTATCGCGTCAGGCAACAGATTTTCAATCGAGATACTTACGCTGAAGAATTTGATGCGATCTGGGCGGCACAAATGCCTTATCATCCCAATGTGCTGACCGAAGCCAATCGCTGGTGGTTGCGCGATAAAATCATTTTCCGACAACGACCATTAAAATCAGCCAAACACCTTGTCGGGGAGTGCGCCCTCGAATGGAATTACGCGCTGGATAAATCCACGCACCAGCCCATTGTGTTGCCTAACGGACTCTTTAAAAAAGTCAGTCCCAAATGTGCGCCTAAATCCTCGCCACTGAATCAGGTTTGCAAGGTTTGGGAAAGCATCCATAACCTGCGCGTGTACAATGAACGCGGTGATGAACGCCCGGTAACCCTTGAAGAAAAACGCCAGATTTTTAATGTTTTACAACAGGAAGAACGTGCGTTGACTGCAACCCGCTTACTGAAAGATATTTTGAAAATATCGCCCAAAGCCTTTACCGTAGATGCGCTGATTAAAGAAAAAGGGCTTGAATCGAATAGAACAAGGGCAAAACTGTTGTCTGTTTTTCAGAAAACAGGCATACAACGCAGGGATTTACTGGAATTTTCGCCCGTGATTGAGGAGGTAGAATGGGATAACCCGGAATCCGGCGAACGCATGAAGCGGCTTCAACTGCGGGGCGACTTTGACCAGCAGCCCTTGTATCAATTGTGGCATTTGATTTATGCTACCCAAGAGGAAAAAGACCTCGTCAGGTTGCTGCAAGAACGCTATGATTTTACGCTGGAACAGGCGAAAGCCCTGGCTGAAATTGACTTTACCAGTGCAGGTTATGCCAGTAAAAGCCATCGAGCCATGCGCCGATTGCTGCCACATTTAGAAAACGGTCTGGATTATACCAATGCCTGTAAAGCGGCAGGGTACAACCATTCAAATTCCTTGACTAAAGCAGAAAATCAGGCGAGAATCCTGTCGAGCCAACTGCACTTGAATACTGTTTTGCCCAAAAACAGCCTGCGCAATCCTGTGGTGGAAAAAATATTGAGCCAGATGATTAACCTGGTCAATGCTTTGCTTACGGCTTATGGCCAACCCGATGAAATCCGTATCGAACTGGCCCGCGAATTGCGTCAAAGCGCTAAAGAACGCCAACGCACTGACCGAAATAACCGTGACAAGGAAAAGGAAAACAAGCGCATCCGGCAGTTGATTGCCGATGATCTGGGCATACAGGCGGAAAGCGTTACGCGCGGCCAGATTGATAAATGGAAACTGGGTGAAGAAACCGATTGGTTATCGCTGTACACAGGTAAAAAAGTTGAGCGAAAAGCATTCCTGACAGGCGAACTCGTAGATGTTGAACACATCATCCCCAAGGTTCGACGCTTTGATGATTCTTACTCTAATAAAACATTTTGCGAGCGGAAACTGAATCAGGACAAAGACAAATGGACGGCGCACGATTTCATGAAAGCACAACCAGTTGATGGGTTGCAATCCTATGACGATTACCTGAAAACGATCAAAAGTCTGCTGGATGCCGGTAAAATCAGCAAGACCAAATACCGCAACCTGATGCTGACTGCCGAGGACATTGCCAATGACAAAGATCAATTCCTCGCCCGACAACTCAAGGAAACGCAATATATCACGAAAAAAGCCAGGGAAATACTGTTGGAAGTTTGCCATTCTGTACTCACCACAACAGGAGGTATCACTGATTTCCTGCGCCATCAGTGGGGCTGGGATGAGGTAATACAGGATTTGCGCTTGCCGCAGTTCAGGGAAATGGGCAAAACCAAATTTGTCCCGATACACAAAGGCACACAACAGAAGGAAGTTATTGACGACTGGGATAAACGCAAAGACCACCGCCACCACGCCCTCGATGCGATCGTGGTTGGATGCACCCGTCGGGCGCATATCAAGCGCATCAATGACCTGAACCAAACCCTCGAAGGCCAATACGGACAACAGCGCCAACATGAAATGAGGCAACAAGGCCGTGCCCGTTTTTTGTCAGGGCCCGCCCCTTTTGCCTATAATCAAGTGCGCGAAGCCATTGAAAATGTGCTGGTTTCGTTTAAACAGTCGCAAAAACTGGCATCGCCGACACGAAACAGAAAAGGCAGCAAAAATGGCGACCAGATAACCCTGACACCACGCGGGGCATTCCATAAGGAAACCGTTTACGGGCGCATCAAGCGTTATGCCGAAAAACGAACGCCGTTGAACGCCCGTTTTCAGGCTGCATGGGTTGACAAAATTGCGCACCCGCACGAGCGCGAACTTGTCGCAGCCCGGCTGGCCGCTTTTGACAACGACCCCAAACGCGCTTTCAAAGACCTTGAAAAGCATCCGATTCTGTACGGCAAGCACCAGCATCGGCAATTAACCTCGGTAACCTTGTGGGAAGACTGGTATGTGGCTCGTGAAGCCGTCAGTACAGCCCTGACAGGCAATAAAATAGGCTATATCGTTGACGGCGCTGCTAAAAAAGCCGTCAGTAGCCGCTTTGAAGCCGCCGGAGCAGACGCCAAAAAAGCCTTCGATAAATTGGGCGAAAACCCTGTCGCCGCGCATCAGGTGATACGAAGGGTCAGAATTCTAAATCCGGCAGAACGTATGATCGCTTTGCCACGAGGCTACGCTAAATCGGAAGGCAATCACCACATTGCCATATATCGCGACGCCGACGGCAAAAAACATGAACATGTGGTCACTTTTTGGGATGCTTTTCAGCGTGTGGCCTGGGGATTACCTGCGGTGATTGAAGATGTGAGCGCCGCTTACGCACACGTAGAACAATTAGGCGAAAAAGCGCCTGATACCCTTTATTTACCGGATAGCCCTGACTGGACCTTTGTAGTGTCGCTGGCCATTAATGACATGTTCGTATTCGATCTTGATCCGGCTGAAATAGACTTTAAAAATCCGAAAAATCGAAAAAAGGTGAGCGAGCGACTTTTTAAAGTTAGAAAGCTAACATCTGGTAGCTATTGGTTTTTACACCATCTTGAAACCGAAATATTGGAAGATGTAGAATCGAAAAGATCAAACCGATGCAAACAGTGCTCTATTTCATCATTGTCAGGAGGTGTCAAAGTCAAAATTAATCATTTAGGGCAAATTGTCGCCATTGCGTCGCCTGTCTGACATTTTAATATTTAATTTTGGCAAAATCCGGCACGGTCTTTTAAAGTCTTGATGTTCAAAGATTTGCCAAAATGAAAAAGACCCTGTGTTTCAGCAACCCGGCTTATTTGCGGGCCGGGTTGCGCCAACTGGAGATAGAACAACCTGCGCGTGGTGGCCAGCCTGCGTCAAAAACCACAGTCCCCTTTGAAGACATCGGGGTGGTCATCCTTGAACACCCGCAAATTACGATCAGTCATGTGGCCCTTAGCAGTTTGCTCGACCAGAACGCAGTGGTTATTACTTGTAACGACAAGCACTTGCCCACCGGTTTACTGTTGCCCCTGGATGGAAACAGCTTGCAAAGCCGTCGCTTCCGCGAGCAACAGGAGGCGACATTGCCACAGAAAAAGCAGATGTGGCAACAGACTGTCCGGCAGAAAGTCTATAACCAGGCCCGCGCATTGAATCGTCAGGGGGTAGATGGTACACCCCTGTTGCGCTGGATGCTGGAAGTGCGCAGTGGCGACCCGGATAATATCGAAGCCCGTGCAGCCGCCTGGTACTGGCCCCGCCTGTTTCAGCAAACACCCTTGTTTCAGGAAATCAATACCGACGACCCGGATGATTTTATTCGTGAACGGTACGGTGATTGGCCCAATTGCCTGCTGAACTACGGCTACGCCGTTTTGCGCGCTGTCATTGCCCGTTCGCTGGTAGGAGCCGGGCTTTTACCCACATTGGGCATACATCACCGCAATCAATACAACGCCTATTGCCTGGCCGATGACATCATGGAGCCTTATCGGCCTTCTGTGGATGCGCTTGTTTGTCGAATACTGCATCAACACCCGCACCCGCCGGAGCCGGATGTAAACGGCGACGTACTAAACCCGGCCTTTAAACGCGAACTTTTAGTTATTCCAGTCATGGATGTACTGATGGACAACAAAACCAAGCCGCTTCAAGTAGCCGCACAACGCACCGCCGCCTCGGTGGCCGCTTGTTTTGCCGGACAGGAACGAAACATTTTATACCCTGACTTGATATAGATTTTTTATGAAAAAACCACCTTCAAATGCTGAAAGACTCAGCGCTTATCGCCTTATGTGGATACTTGTATTTTTTGACCTCCCCACTTATACCGCTGCTGAACGCAAAGTAGCGACGGACTTCAGAAAACAACTGCTGGAAGAAGGGTTTACGATGTTCCAGTTTTCTATTTATACCCGGCCTTGTCCCAGCCGTGAAAAAGTAGATGTACATGTGCGGCGCATCGAAAAAATTTTACCAACAAGGGGAAAAGTTGGCGTGATGCCCGTGACAGATAAACAATTTGCCTTGATGAAAATTTATCATGGTAATGCTGCCGCTGCACCACCCGAAGGCTACGAGCAACTGATGTTGTTTTGAAAAGGAATTCTTTCAGCGTAAAAAAATGACGAAAAATGCCGCCCGGAGTTGTCCGATGCGGCATTTTTTTTCTGGCTAAAACCCGGCTTAAAACATTGTTAGTCAATGATTTATAGCAGGGTCTGTTGTTGAAAGCCGAAGCCAAAGTACAATTTGAAAGCAATTCACAACGGCTGATGCCGCCAAACAAAAAAGCAAAACGTTGTTGAAAGCCGAAGCCAAAGTACAATTTGAAAGCAATTCACAACCGATAAGGATGGTTCTACTGTATATGATGGGTTGTTGAAAGCCGAAGCCAAAGTACAATTTGAAAGCAATTCACAACAGCACGACACTGATAATGTCGTCAGTGTCGGTTGTTGAAAGCCGAAGCCAAAGTACAATTTGAAAGCAATTCACAACGACAGATGGCGCTTGTTTCATCAACACCACGTTGTTGAAAGCCGAAGCCAAAGTACAATTTGAAAGCAATTCACAACC
>JADZBJ010000041.1 GCA_020852155.1 Saprospiraceae bacterium
ATTTGAACAAGCCCTGGCTGCGCACCGTTCGGGATTGAACGTAGCGGAAAGCATTCGGGATACCATACGCATGGCACGCATTCACCTGAATATGGGCGGTGTTTATGAAGCCATGGGTTCCTACCCGGAAGCTTATGAGCAGGTGAACCTCGCAAGGCTTTTTTTTGAAAACCGAAACGACTTGCAAGCCCTGGCCAAGACCTACCCGCTACTGGGCCATATCCGCTTTGAACTGGAAATGCACAAGGAGGCCCGAAACTGGTACATCAAAGCCCTTCAACTCCGCCAAAAACTCGGCGAGCCTCAAGGCATCGCCAATGCCTACAGCGATCTGGGTAATGTGCTGGATGAAATGAACAATCAGGATAGTTCCCGACAAGCCCTTGTCTATTACAACAAGGCTTTGGAAATTTTCAAAAACCTGAACGATCAGCCGGGTATAGCCTCTATTTACAACAATTTTGGCGTCGCGTACAAGCATTTGGGCCAATATGAAGAAGGTATGAAATACCTGCGCCAGGCCCTGAAGATACAAACAGACCTGGACGACCAACCGGGTCTGATGGTGGTTTATAACAGCATCGGCGACATCGAATTCGGGCGACAGAATTACCACGAAGCCCTTCGTTATACGAAAATGTGCCTCGATATTGCCAAGGCCATCGGCGATAGCAAGTTTGAGCAGAAAGCATATAAGGATTTTGCCAAAAACTACGCCGCACTCGGCGATTTTGCCAAAGCCTATGAATACCGCGTCTTGTACGACGAACTGCGCTACAAACGCCTCGACGACGCACGTGCCAAGGATTTTGAACGCAAAGAAGCGCGTTTCATTGACGACCGCCGCAAACGCGAAATCGAACGCCAGCAGAATGAACTGGTGTTGCGTGACGCAGAAATTGCCCGCTCGAATACCCTCCGCAACGCGCTCATCGGCGGTGCTGCATTACTGGCCATTCTGGCCGGCGTGATGATGAATCAAAACCGCCTGCGCGCCAGAAATAACCGCCTGCTGGCTTCAAAAAACCGCGCCATCGAACGCGAACGCGAACGCGCAGACAGCCTGCTGCGGAATATCCTGCCCGAAAAGACAGCCCACGAACTCAAACTGCACAACACCGTGCAGCCGGTCAGGTACGAATCAGTGACCGTTATGTTCACCGATTTCAAGGGTTTTACGAAAGTTGCAGAAATAGTTCCACCTGAAGAACTGATTGAGGAACTGGATGAATGCTTCCGATTGTTTGACCGCATCGTCGAACGATATAAACTGGAAAAAATCAAAACCATCGGCGACTCGTACATGTGTGCCGGAGGTCTGCCGGAAGTCAACGACACACACCCGGAAGATATGGTTCGCGCCGCCATGGAAATGCTGGCCGAACTGGACGCCCTCATGCAACAAAAAGCGCTGGAAGGCAAACCCGCTTTTGAAATGCGCATCGGCATTCACACCGGCCCGGTGGTGGCGGGCATCGTCGGCAGTCACAAGTTTGCTTACGATATCTGGGGCGATACGGTCAATACGGCAGCGCGCCTCGAACAAGGCAGCGAAGTTGGCCAAATCAATATTTCAGAAACAACCTACCAACGCATCAAACACAAATTCCAATGTAAATTCAGGGGCAAACTGCAAGCCAAAAACAAAGGCGAAATCGCCATGTACTATGTTGAGCGGTAAGCGGTTAGCGGTTAGTGATTAGCTTTTCAACCTACTCATGTTGTAAAACTAATCACTAACCGCTAATCACTTACCGCTAATCACTAACCGCTTACCACTAAATAATTTATGGCCAAAGAATGGACGCTGGGTGAGAAAGAATCCGGTCTAAAAAAAGAAACCGAATACGCCGTACTGATCGGCTTGATTACGCCGGATATTTCCGAAACACTGGCGCATGAATACATGGACGAATTGGAGTTTCTGGCCTCAACCGCAGGTGCAGAAACCATCAAACGTTTCACGCAACGCCTGCCCCATCCCGAACATATCACCTATATCGGCAAGGGTAAAGTTGAGGAAATCGCCCGCTACCTCGATCGCCACGAAGAAGTCACGATGGTGATTGTGGACGACGACCTGACCGGCAAACAAACCAACTATCTGGAGGAGCAACTCAAGGTAAAAATCATTGACCGGTCAACCCTGATCCTCGATATTTTTGCCCATCGGGCACAAACGGCTCAGGCAAAAACACAGGTCGAACTGGCGCAAATGAAATACCTGTTGCCGCGCCTGCGCGGCCTCTGGACGCACCTTGAGCGCCAACGCGGTGGTATCGGTATGCGCGGCCCCGGTGAAACGCAAATCGAAACCGACCGCCGATTAGTGCAAAATCGCGTTAAAGCCCTGGAAATCAAACTCCGCGATATTGACCGCCAAAACCAGACACAGCGCAAAACAAGGGGCGAACTCATTCGGGTAGCGCTCGTCGGATATACCAACGTCGGCAAAAGCACCCTCATGAATATGCTCAGCAAAAGTGAGGTGCTGGCCGAAAACAAACTTTTCGCAACGCTGGATACGACCGTCCGCAAAGTCGTTTTTGAAACGGTTCCGTTCCTGTTGTCTGATACCGTCGGTTTTATCCGAAAACTGCCGCACCACCTTGTCGAAAGTTTCAAAAGCACCCTCGATGAAGTGCGGGAAAGCGATATTTTGCTCCACGTTGTAGATGTCGCACACCCGCAATTCGAAGACCAGGTGCGCACCGTGCAAAACACCTTGCAGGAACTGAAAGTCAGTGACAAACCAACGCTCATGGTCTATAATAAAATTGACCTCTACCGCGAACGCTACTTCGATGACCTGCTGGATGAGCAAACAAGGCGCGACCTCGAAGTGGAACTTGCCGAGCGTTTGAAGGAAAGTTTTGGCGAAAACATCTTTATTTCGGCCCATACCAAAGAAGGCATTGATCTGCTCCGTGAACGCATGACCCGACTTATCAAAGAAGCATACGTGGTGCGTTATCCGCATCAGGTGAGGAATTTTTAAGGAGTTGTTTGTTGGTGATTTGGTGATTTGGTGATTTGTTTTTCGGGGAATGCCCTGTTTCCTTCACCTTTTACCTTCGAACCAGGCTTGTGTTTTTACCTTTTTTAAACAATTTTCAGCATGTCAAATCAGGCACTTTGGGGACTTGACCTCGGCGGAACCAAAATTGAAGGCGCTATTCTTGAAAGCCGTGAAAACCCGCGCGTATTGCACCGTATGCGCATACCGACCGAGGCCGACAAAGGCTATGACCACATCGTAAATCAGGTAGAAAAACTGATTAACATGCTGCGTGAAGCATCCGGAATGAACCCTGCACAAGTCGGCTTGGGGCATCCTGGTACGCTGGATCCGATAACTGGCCACATTAAAAACGCCAATACAACGGCGCTGATCGGCAAGCCTTTTGACAAAGACCTGATGGCGCGCCTCGGCGTACCCGTGAAATTAGCCAACGACGCCAATTGCTTTGCCGTAGCGGAAGCCCTCATGGGCGCTGTACCCGAGGTTTTGCCGAATGCAGAAGTCGTGTTTGGCGTCATTCTCGGAACCGGCGTAGGCGGTGGCTGGGTCATACGCGGCAAAGTCATCAATGGTCGTCAAGGCATTGCCGGAGAATGGGGCCACAACTTTCTGGATGAAAGCGGCGGCCCTTGCTACTGCGGCCGTACTGGATGTGTGGAAACGGTCATTTCAGGCCCGGCATTAGAACGCTACTACGCTGGTCTGACTGGCGAAAAACGCAAATTACATGATATTTCAATCCGCGCTACGGAAGGAAACGACCCGGCAGCCCAACAAACCATTGAGCGCCTGCTGAAATATTACGGAAAAGCGATGGCCGTCGTCATCAATATCATGGACCCCGACGCAGTGGTGCTGGGAGGAGGCGTAGGTAATATTGACGCGCTATACGACGCTGGCATTGCCGAGGTCAAAAAGCACCTGTTCAACCATCGCATTGATACGGTGTTTTTAAAACCCAAATTAGGCGATAGCGCCGGCGTTTTCGGGGCAGCCTTGCTCTAACCAACCGCAAAAGTCAACCCAAAGTAATTTTGAACGACTCGCGTCTGTAAATCATTGAAAATCAGGAAAATCAATCCTGTAAATCTTCTAAATCCCTAAAATCCGGGTATACATGTCTGAACTCCCGAATACAAACCCGACGCCCGAACTGGATGCAGAGGGGCGTCAGGTGCTCCAGTCGTTCCGCGCTTCCCGCATTTTATTCCCTGTGATGCTGGGCCTTTTGGCCGTCGGCTATCTGTTTTACCGACAATTTGACCCCGAACGTTTTCGGCAAATCAACTGGTCGGCACAGGCCTGGGGATGGATTGGCATATCTTTCCTCCTGCTGATCATTCGGCATTTATTTTATTCATTTCGGCTGTACACACTCGGCAATGGCACGCTGACCTGGCGGAAGTGCCTCGAACTGATGGTGATCTGGGAATTCAGTACCAACCTGACCCCAACCAGTAAAGGCGGGCCTTTCATTATGCTTTTCGTGTTGTCGCGCGAAGGTTTGAATGCCGGTCGTACTGCCACGGCCGTGTTCTACACCATGCTGTGTGACTCCGGCTTTTTTGTCCTGACCCTGCCTGTTTGGCTGATGATCTACGGGCCGCCTGTGTTGTACCCCGGCATGAAATCCTACCATGACGTTAGCCTGGCCAGTGGCGCGTTTTTCGTTACCTATGCCATGATGGCCACTTATTGGGTCATACTGCTGGTATTGTTAGTCCTCCGGCCGCGATATGCGCAACGCGCCCTGAAATGGCTGGGGCAGCAAAATTTTCTACAGCGTTATGCCGAAAAATTTGAGCGAATTGGTCACGAGTTTGCCCTGGCAGCCCATGAAATTCGACTGCAACACTGGTCTTATCACCTGAAAATCATATTGAGTACTGTCGGCGTCTGGACCAGTAAATTCTTCATGATTAACTGTATCATTCTCGCCATCGTACCTGAAACGCCTTTAGACGGCAGCACTCAGGCCTTCATTTATGCCCGATTGGTGGCCATGTTCATCATTATGGCATTCAGTCCGACGCCCGGCGGCGCAGGGCTGGCAGAACTGGCTTTGGCGGGTTTTATTTCGGATTATGTGCCCACGGGTATCGGGCTGATCGTCGCGTTGATTTGGCGCGGTATGGCGTATTATGGGTATCTTTTGTTAGGTGCGGTTGTGGTGCCGAACTGGGTGTCGAATACCGTGCGGAAAAGGCAAGGCCAATGAGCCGTTCGACGTGAATATTTCTCATATTTGCAGGAAACTTAATTCAGGCAAACACAATGTGCTTCTTTCTTGCTCAACCCGCCTCTCGCTTCAATTGGATATTGTTGTGCCTTACAGGATGTTTAATATTATCATTAAGCACTTCTGCGCAAACACCGCTGAGCAATCCAGACAGCCTTAAAAAAATCACTTTTGATGCTTACGCTTCAGATGTTTCCACCGCCGACCGGCTATTGGCACTCGCTGCTTATTATTGGCAAATTTCGCCCGATAGCGCCAACGATTGCAGTCAAAAAGCACTAAAAATCGGTATTGACCTGAAAAACGATACTTTGATTGCCTTGTCAAGATACATGACAGCCAATGTGATGTTAGTTGAGGGAAAAAACACCGAGGCGCGCCAGATTTACACAGCGGTAAAGAGTGTATTTGAAAAATATGGCAAGGATAAACGCGTCGTCCAGACCCTTTCCAATCAGGCAAATACATATTTGAACGAAAACAAATACGCCGAAGCGCGGGCGCTGTTTAACGAAGCCCTGAAATTCGCTGAAAGGTTGAATGACCTAAAAACCAGGGCTTTTGTCCTGAGTAACCTGGGCATCGTTCATGACATGGAAGGTGATAAAACGGGCGCTATCCAACGTTACACCGAAGCACTAAAATATCTGGAACAAATCGGCGATACTGGCAGCGCAGCCCGTATTTACCACAACATCGGCTCGCTGTACAGCAATCTGGAAGATCAGCAAAATGCTATTCAGTTTACCCTGAAAGCCTGTGAAGGTTACACTGCCGCAGGAAACAAAAAATCGCTGACCACCGCCTTCTTTAACCTCGCATATTATTACAAGGAACTAGACAGTATCGCGCTTTCGGAACATTACCTGAACAAGCTCTTGAAGCCTGAGTTTCCGCTCAATCAGGCGCAGCAATCCACGCTGCTGCTGCTTCGCGGGCAAGTGGCTGAAAAACGAGGGCTTTATGATGTCGCCATCCCGCTGTTAGACAGCGCGCTCGTGGTGGCCAAACAGGCAAACAGTGCAATCAATATCCATAATACCTCGGCTACCCTGAGTCGCATTTTCCTGGAAAAAAAGCAATACGCCACAGCCCTGCCTCATGCCCGAAAAGCCTTGGACCTCGCTCTTCAAATGGGCGACGATGTTTCGATCAACCTCGATCAGAAACTGATGGCGCACAGTCTGGCCGGATCGGGCCAAAAAGCGGAAGCATACACCTACCTGCAAGCCTATGAGGTTGGCCGCGACACCCAATATACGCGCGAGCGTTTTCAGGCTATTCAAAACACCGAACGAAAATATGACACCGAAAAAAAAGAATGGCTGATTGCACGTCAACAGTCCGACCTCCGCGAACAAAGGCTTTGGCTGGCGCTTTCATTATTGGCCATAATGGGATTAATAGCAGGCCTTTACTGGTTGTTCAGAAGCCGCAGGTTGAAACAAGAACAACTAACCATCAAATCGGCATTGAACCAACTGCTACAAGAGCAAAACGATCAACTTCAACAGGCGAACATTAACCTTCAATCCAAACTGGAGCAAACTTCGCTTCGTCCTCTATCAAAAGAAGAACTGGGGCAAATAACCGTCACCCTGTCCAATCAGAATAAAACCGTCCTGGCGCTGGGCGATATTTTTTACATTGAGTCGAAGGGTAATTTTGTTACGTTTTATACGACTAAAGGCGTACACCACGATTGGCAGGCCCTCAATCATTACGAAGAACTACTGGCCCCCACGACGCTTTTCTATCGCACACATCGGTCGTATATGGTCAACCGCCTGCACGTTACCGGACGCCGTGCCACCGAGGTACTCCTTTCTAACGGTAATGCCGTAGCTATCGCCAGCACACCGGAAACCAAGGCAGCGGCCCATGAATGGCTGGACAAATGGCTGACTACTGGCCACACAGAGTCGTAATAACAATTTAATTTCATCAGGTAATTTCCCGATTTCACGGGATTTCTGCCCTCTATATGGGTCATCTATATAAATATCGCCCTTGAATGCGGCAATTTTGGGAGTGGAACATCTATTCCCATCCTGTTTTTCATAGATTACTCCTGTTTCGATGATTCGGTTTTTCCTCTTCGCTTGCGCGGGGCTGTTCGCCCCTGCGCTGTACGCTCAATCGCCTTCGCCAAAATGATCAATATTAATAGGCCTGTTTATTCAATTCGCTATTGCCGCTTTTATGCCAGTACCGCAAAAATTCAACTATCAGGCTGTTGCTAGAAATACACAAGGATCTGTGTTGGCCAATCAAGTCGTCGCTATCCGAGCCTGCATACTGAATGGGCAAATTAACCGCCGACCGTAAAAACTTAGCCAGCGGTTTTGTACCCAAAAAGCAGGCAATTTTTAGATATACGAGGCGGCTTTTTGATTTCGATGCCGCGCATCGGACGAGAAAAAAGCCGAACTCTGGCTAAATAATTGACCTTTTTGGATCGAAATGCAAGCGGCTAAGTTGTTACCACCTGCCTCTAAAAAAATCCCCTCGAAAGGGAGATTTGTTTTCCTGCTTCAAATCAAAAAGCGGGCTATCAACCAAATGGATGTAAATCCATCGCTGCTGCCGGGCCGATGACAATATTGGTTCGGCAGTGGTTTATTTCTGAAACACACTATTCTGTTCTATCGAATATGAAACGATTATTCACACTCGCCTTTCTTTTCATCAGCGCATTGGGTATAGCGCAACACCCTGTCTCACTTTTCAAAACAGAGTTGAACTCCCTTCCCGAGCAAATCAACACCGACCTCAATCCGCATATTCGTCAATATACACTGTTACAACCCGAACAGTCTGTATGGACAACATTGCTGGCAGAGCGCCCGCAAACGCTGATGCTCACATTACCATTTGAAGGCGGCATGACGCTCGAACTGGAAAAAACCAACCCTTTGGCTCATGATTTCATCCTGACGGCTTCGAACGCATCCGGCAGTACTGATACACTTGACTATGAGCCGGGATTGCATTACAAGGGTAAAATAGCAGGTGCTGCGCAATCGCTGGTCGCCATTAGCATTTTTGAAGATCAAATTATGGGAGTCATTTCAGACGCCCAAAGCAACATCAACCTGGGCAGGGTGAATACGGATGCTGCGCGTGCCTCCAACATGTATGTCATGTTCCGTGATAAAGAACTGGTGAATCCCCAGGGCTTTGCTTGCGGCACCCCTGACGATCCTGATGTGAATTTGCCGGTGGATATTGCCCGATCGGCGGATTTCACACCCAATGATTTACCAGTCAATTCTTGCCCGATAAGAGTTTTTCTGGACTGTGACTATAGCCTTTATCTGACAAATGGTGGTAATACTTCAGCAACGATGAATATGGCAACAGCCAATTTCAATGTTTCAAAAATCATTTTTTCCAATGAAAATGTGGCCATTGAAATTTCAGAAATTCACGTCTGGACAAGCAATGACCCGTTTTCAAACACCGTCAACACCAAGTTGTCATTGGGGCAATTCCGGGATTATTATTTTCCCTTGGGGGGCGTTAATGGCAATATTGGAATGCTACTTCAGCCGGACAATGTTGGCGGTCGCGCATGGATTGATGTCATTTGCAGCAACTCATTGAATTATGGTATTTGTGGCAATATGGCCACCCCAAACCCTTATCCGAACTGGACATTTGGCGTAAAGGCCCTCACGCACGAACTCGGCCACAATTTTGGATCTGCACACACTCAATATTGCGGCTGGCCGGGAGGCGCCATTGACAATTGTTGGGCGACGGAGCCCATTTGTCAGGACTGTCCCCCTTGTCCCCCAGGCCCGCCGCCTGTAAATGGCGGTACAATTATGAGTTATTGCGAACAAAATCCGCCTTATTCAGTACCGCTCGCGAATGGATTTGGCCCGATGCCAGGTTGGGTAATCAGAGATCGGGCTGCGAATGCTGGTTGTATATTTCCATTAAATGATTATTGGAATGAACCTACTGTTTGCGGCTGTACGCCCGATCCGGCAGATGTGCAGAATCTTGTCAATCTTTTTGAAAACACCAATGGTTGGTCTTGGACTAATAAAGCTAATTGGTTGAACTATAACAATTTCAACTGGTACGGTGTACGGTGGGTAAAAATTGGGAACAAGTGTAAGGTTCGATATATTTCATTGCATGAAAACAACTTGTCTGGACAGGTACCCAATTTAAACTTACCAGAATTACAGCGTTTAATATTGGATAAAAATCATCTTACAGGACAAATTCCAGCATTTAGCCTGCCTAAACTGTTTGCTTTACAGTTGGATACCAATTCGTTAAGTGGCTCAATTCCAACATTTAATCTTCCAGAATTATGGTATCTCGACTTAACAACAAACAACCTGACGGGAAGCATTCCTTCTTTCAATTATCCCAAACTGGAATATCTATGGGTAGCGGATAATCAGTTAACCGGAACAATTCCGAATTTTAATTTACCCAAATTAAAGAGTATCTGGTTTGCCTATAATCAGTTAAGCGGAGGAATTCCAAATTTCAATTTCCCCGACTTGGAATATCTCGGATTTCAAGGCAATCAACTTTCTGGTAGTATCCCAAATTTTAACCTGCCGAACCTAGGTCGAATGGTTTTATGGAGTAATCACTTTAGTGGTAGCATACCCAATTTCAACCTGCCAAAATTATTTTACCTGGACTTATCGTACAATCAACTAAGTGGACCTGTCCCAAACTTCAACGTCCCGAATATGCGATACTTTTATCTTGGCTATAACAGTACGCTGAATGGGACTATTCCGAACTTCAACTTCCCCGATGTCAGGGGTTTTTGGCTAGCCGGAAATCAATTTACTGGCCAGATTCCTGCCTTTAATTTCCCCAAGGTAACTTATTTCGGTTTACACCAAAACCAGTTGACTGGCACAATACCTGCACAAAACCTGCCCAATGCAGATTCGCTGCGTTTTGATTATAACAACCTGACATTCAACGGCCTATATCAGTTTTTCCCAAACAATCGCTCTTACTTTCTATACACGTCACAAGCCAAAATCCCTACGCACACCACACCTAATTGCAATACGCTATACGTCCGCGCCGGAGGCGTTACGGCGCATAACACTTACAAATGGTACAAAGTAGGGACAGGTTTGATATCAACAATAGTTGGCGACAGCCTTTTCACACCTGCCTCAGCAGGGCAATACTATTGCGAAGTGACTAACAGTATCGTTACCGGATTAACGCTCACCAGTGAAACAGTACAAAAAGGTGCTGCGTACGTTGCTATCGCAGGGACGACGGCTATTTGTGCTGGCGGCAATACTGTTCTTAACGCAGGTAGTGGTTATTCAACTTATCAGTGGAACACAGGCGCTAACACCCAACAAATTACGGCAGTAACAGCAGGAACATATACTGTAACAGTGTCTATTGCACCGGGATGTACTGGGACTGCGCAGACCATTGTTACTTCAACATCTTTTCCTCAACCCGTCATACAAAGCAGCAGCCCTTCGATATGTAGCGGCAGCGCCACAGTGACACTCAATGCTGGCAGTGGTTACAACGCCTATTTATGGTCTAATGGCAAAACGACACAGACCATTGACGTAACCCAGGCAAGTAATTATCAGGTCACCGTAACCAACGGGCCAGGATGCACCGGCTCAGCCAGTATAACACTTACTGCCAATACACCCGCAACGCCGGTCATTTCCGGGATCATGCCTATTTGCCCGGGGCAAAATCTGACCTTAAGCGCCGGAAATTTTGCGTCTTATCACTGGTCAACAGGCAGCACATCAAGTAGTGCCACAATTAATCAGCCAGGCAATTATACCGTCACGGTTAGTAATGCTGCAGGTTGCACCGGAACAGCAACCGCACTGATACCAACCAACACTTTAAATCTTACGATACAGGGTAACGCAGACATTTGCATTGGCGGTTTTACAGCCTTGACTGCTACCAACGGATTTACTGCTTATCAATGGAGCACAGGCGAGACCACTCAAGCAATTGAAATAGATTCACAAGGTTTTTACAGCGTAACCGTTTCCAGTGCACTGGGTTGTACCGGCACTGCCATGATTGAAATAGCAACAGCCTCCATCGTTGCTCCTCAGGTGAGTATACAAGGGCTCACCACTGTTTGCAATGCCAATTCCACGATATTAAACGCTGGCAGTGGTTATAGTTCCTATAAATGGAGCAATGGAAGCACCACTCAAAATATTAATGTTACCCAAAGTGGAAACTACGGCGTTTCAGTCACCGATGCTAATGGGTGTACAGGCAAAGACCAGGTAAGTGTAAATTTTGGCAATACGCCCACTGTTCAAATCACCGGGCCTGCCTCAATATGCAACGGCAGCACAACCACATTAACCGCCAGCGCTGGATTACAGCAATACATTTGGAGTACAGGTCAATCATCGTCAACAATCAATGTTTCACAAGCCGGCACTTATACCGTTACAGTTTCCAATCAGTCTGGATGTACGGCTTCAGCCACGATTAACATCAGTAATCAGGGAAATAGCACAGTGGTCATCACGCCTGCTCCTTCAGGGTTCGCGACGCCTTATTCAGGTGGCGTTCAAGCCTACTCCATTACACCAGTAGCAGGCGCAGCATCGTACACCTGGACGCCGCCGCCCGGTGCTTCAATCAATGGGCAACCAGCCGGGCAAGCCGTTACGTTGCCCGCCGCTACCGGAACTTCCGTCTCTGTGGCTTTTGATTGCGGATGGGGCGATCTGTGCGTACAAGCCACTGGCAATTGCATACAAAGTACGCCGGCCTGTAAATCCATCAATTTCTATAACAATGTTTACACAGACATTCCCTTGTGTAACCAAACAGTGCCCGGAGGCGATGAAATACACTTAGCCTGCATCTACACAGACCTGAACGGCCTTCATGGTTCAAACATTGGCTATACCATTGACCCCGGTCCTATCGGGTTCTGCGGTACTGTGGAAACAGGTGTCTGGTATGGGTTTGTAGCAACAACCAACGCCATGACCTTCACTGTTACACCGACAAGCACGATCTTGAACAATGGCCTTCAACTGGCGCTTACCGATCGGGAGGGCAATTCATTAGTCTGCGATTATGGCGAAATCAATTCATTTCCACTACCCAGTCAGGTATCTTACGACTCATTAATGCCAGGCAAGGTTTATTATCTCTTTGTGGAGAGTTTTGGTGGAGATGAATGCAATTATATCATCTCAACAACACCGTCGGCAAACCATTACCTTCTGCCTTCGCTGGGCACGATTTCGCCCGCTATTCAAGGTCCATCCAGCATTTGTCCGGGTGCGTCGGTTGTGATGAGCATTCCACCCGTTGACAATGCCCTGCAATATTCCTGGCAAGGTCCGGCCGGGACGTTGTTCAATGGCAATCCATGGCCGGTATATCTTGGCCCTGAAGGGCATACGGTAACCGTAACCTTTGCTAATACAAGCGGCCCTGTTGCCGTGTTGGCCGCAAACGGCTGTGATTATTCCAGTTTGAGTACCAAACAGGTAAATGTTGGCGCTTTGCCTCCAACTATTCTTCCGTCAATTGTCGTGTGCAATGAAGAAGCGCCCTACATAACACCCTGGGGCGATGAAGTCTTTACTTCAGGTACTTATCAAACGACATTAACAGCAAACAGCGGCTGTGACAGCATAGTCAGACAAACGGTCGTCATTAAACCGCCGATCCACACCATTTTACCACCTAAAATTATTTGTCATGGTGAATCTGTGACGATTTGTGGGCAAACGTATGCCACAACCGGATACTACATGGAACAATGCCAATCCTGGCAGGGCTGCGACTCGGTAGTAACCCTGAATTTGACTGTTTTTGATGTGGTAGCCAAAATCACTGGCGGGTCAGTGATATGTAGCGGGCTACCATTAACAATCGGCTCATTGCCATCTATAGGACAAAAAGTATGGAAGAACGGTTCCGGCCAGACGTTAGGCTTCGGGAGTCAGTTATCTGTTGTTCAGCCTGGCACATATATCCTGACTGTATCATCAAGCCCATGTATTGCGTATGATACCATCAACGTGACAGAGAGCAATGGCGCACCTCCAACAATTGCTACATTCGGCGGGGTAATCACCTGTCTATCCCCAACATTAACGATCGGAGCAACGTCAACGACACAAGGTCTGGCTTATGAATGGTACGGGCCGAATGGCTTCACCGCATCCCAGCAGTTTATTAATGTTTCTGCCGAAGGGTATTATGTCGTCAAAGCCACCACACCTGAAGGGTGTTCCGATGTTGACACCGCGCTGGTATCCCTGGAGCCAGTATTTAATATTGACCTGAATATCGTAACCGAGCCAAGCGGCCTGACTTGTCAGGCCACGGCAATACCGTCAGCCGGAGAGCCTCCACTCACGTATATATGGTCGAATGGACAAACTACTCAAACTGCAACTGGAATACTTCCAGGCCCGTTTGCTGTGACCATCATAGATGTGCTGGGTTGCAGTGCAACGACAACGGGCGAGTGTATGTCTGTTGGAACTGCGCAGCCTGACGCGCCCGAAGTATTTACCGTTCAGCCCAATCCGGCCAGTGATCTTTTAACGATTCAGGTAAAAATGCAACAAGAAGCACGCATCAGCCTGCGGTTAATCAATGCGCTGGGGCAGGTTGTTTTTGAAAACAACTATCAGGCGCAGGAATTTGAAGAGGTCATAAACGCCCGGAATTTAACACCTGGATGTTACTTCCTTCAATTAAACAATGGTCAATACCGAAAGGCTATCATCGTTTCGATCATCCGATAGTGAATGCATAAAAAAATCCCGGCTCGAAGCATCGAGCCGGGATTTTTTTATGTCGGAAAATGACTTTGACAATTAGTATTGCCACAGGTCATGTTCCCAGTTGAAAATATCATTTTTGATCTTTTCAGATTGCATCAGCAGGTCAACACCTTGCAGGTAAGCCTCCAGTTTACGGTCGTAAACGTTAGATTCCTTGATGATGTAGCTGGCGAAATAACGCATTTCAAAAATATCCTCCCAGGAAAGCGTTGCGTTGGTATTGCCACCTTGTGTAAATACGCGGTGACGAGCCAGCAATTCGCGAGCCTGTGGGTAGTAAACCCAGAACAAAGGCTTTTCAAAACGGAAGTTACCGTCGTTGTCCTTCTGGTCAATGATGGGTGCAATACCCAGAATGCGTACTTGCAACTGTGATGTTTCTTTGTCAAAGAACCACTCTTCTTTCACGCGGAAACGTTTTACGTCTTCCCAGTTGATATCGTTACGAACGATCTTGGACTGTTCTTCGTACGTTTCAGGGTCGAAGGTTACGACTGTATCCGTTTTGGAAAGTTGAGAAAGCACGTCGTCGGTGCTCATACGCTTTTTGAACTTGGCGCCGTCTTCGTCGGTGCTGTACACTGGCAGATCGCCTTTAGTAGCAGCATCAGCGAGGATTTTGAACAATGGCGCTTCAGGATAAGCGAACGAAAGGTTCATTTTTTCGCGAACGTCAATCACGCGCCAAACGCGCTTTTGCCAAAAGACATCGCTTTCGCGGATTGGCTGATAAGGCAGAACGCGACGTTCGCCCATGATTTCCTTTTTCACGATGTCATCCACCGGAGCGTCGCTGGCTTCTTCCACCGTACCTCCTTCAGAAGGACCTGGTTCTACTTCTTCCTCTTCTTCAGCGCCACCGGCAGGAGGTGTCGTCGTCGTAGGCGTACCCACGCCACCGGGCGTTTGAGCGGTCACAACCGTTGTACCGAGGACGAATACCAACAGGCACAAGAGGGTCCAATTGAGTTGTTTATGCATGACTCGCAGTATGGTTTGAAAATGAAAATAAATTGTGAATCAGAATGTACAGGCTAACGTATGTTACATCAGCCATAGTACAGCAAAGTTCTTAAAATGAAGAAAGGTCAGGAAGTGTTGAGCGGACTTTAACTAAAAATCGCCCGAACCGCTCCCTGACCTTATACATTGCGCATAGCGCAAACAATTAACGAATCTTGTAAGTGATACCGCCGATGTTACGTGAAGCAGCGTCGCCCGGGCATTTACATTTTACTTCGTCGAAGTAGTAAACGTCGCCTGGCTTGGCTTTTTCAATCAGGGAAGACACCTCTGAATTCCAGCGTGCGCCGTTATTCGTTTTGGTGATTACGTCCTGACGCTTGGCCACATAGTTGAGTTCAAAACCAACGACATCGCATTTGGCGTCGAAGTCAAAGCCGTCAAGCATTGCGGACATACCGCCTTGCGCTTTGAATTCACCATTACCCATCGTACCACCTTTGTTGGTGATTTTACCACCAAGACGTGGAACTGGGTCAGGAATACGCTTCACGCGGAATGGGAACGATTGGGAAACACCACCACCAGATACCGTAATTGTGGCTTCGCCCGGTGTATTCACCGTAACGTTGTATTTACCAGCGCCGCCAGCAGACGAGATGTTGATACCACCGCCTGAGCCGTTTACTTTAACCTGTGCAGAAGGAACACCGGCAGCAGAAACGCTGATCGGATTCTGTACACCGATGTAGAATACGTTCATTTTATCCAACTGAATGGCTACTGAACGCTGACCTACTTCGTAAGAGAATTCCTTTTTAACAACATCCGTTTGGCCTGTAGCAGGGTTACGTACACTGATAGACACATTGTACTTTTTCTCACCTACCGAAGATGGCTTTTCAGAGAATGTACCGATACCATCTTTAACAGGCAGGCTACGACCATCCACGTTAATGCTAACACCATCAGATTTGGAGCTGTAGGCACTTAAAAAGACTTCAGCTTCAAAGCTTTCTCCCAGAACTACATAGTTCTTTTTAGGTGTAACACCTACGAGGAACTTGTCGACTTTATAGTCTGTACCAGAAAC
>JADZBJ010000042.1 GCA_020852155.1 Saprospiraceae bacterium
TCTGCGACGCCCTACTGGCCGTTCGTGAAGAAATTGACGCCATCGCGAGAGGTGATTACGATACGCAGGACAATCCGCTCCACAATGCACCGCACACCTGCGATGAAGTGACTTCAAACGACTGGACGCATGTGTATTCCCGCGAAAAAGCCGTTTGGCCATTGCCTTATCTTCGTCAGGGATTCAAGTTCTGGCCAACCGTAGGGCGCATTGATCAGGCTTACGGCGACAGAAACCTGATTTGTACTTGTCCGCCCGTCGAGGCGTACGCTTAAACCACCCAACTTTTCAAATTTCAAATGGTAAATTTCAAATTAAGAGATACGCCATTACACTACTACACAACAATTTTATGTAGCACATAAAATTGTTGTGTAGTAGTGTATAGTGTAATACGCCATTTGAAATTTACCATTTGAAATTTGAAAAGTATAGATAGCCTGACCAACCTAACCCAATTTTATGGATGCAAATAGCCGCATTTATGTTGATTCTGAAATCGGTAAACTGAAAAAGGTCATTGTCCACCGACCTGATGAAGGTATTGCCCGCATCACCCCTAAACGAGCCGAAGAACTGCTGTTTG
This sequence comes from Saprospiraceae bacterium, assembly GCA_020852155.1. Lineage (GTDB taxonomy): Bacteria > Bacteroidota > Bacteroidia > Chitinophagales > Saprospiraceae > M3007. The sequence continues at coordinate 587 of JADZBJ010000042.1, forward strand.
ACGATATTGTTCACCTGCCGAACATGCAGGACGAGCATGATATTTTCTCCAATGTTCTGCGGGCGTTTCTCGGCAAGGAAAATGTACTGGAAGTGCGGGATTTGCTCGCCCTGAGTTGCAGTAACGAAGACAGTCGCTACGAAATCATCAATAAAATCGTTGATTTTGAGGAGTTGCCTTATTCATTTATTCCCCGACTGGCCGGACTTTCACCGGAGCAACTGGCCGATACCCTCATCACCGGGTACCTGGAGCCGGAAGACCGCATCTTGTTTGACCCGATTCCGAACCTGATTTTTACCCGCGACATCGCGGTGACGGTAAAAGAGCACGTACTCATTACCAAGGCCAATAAATCGGCTCGTTTTCGCGAAAATTTCATTACCCGGCTCATATTCAGCAGCCATCCGGTTTTCCGCCGCCTCAAGGCCGATGGCAAAACCATTAACCTGAATCGTGTGGATAAATTTCCGCCCAACAAGCGCGGCGAAAATATCAGCATCGAAGGTGGCGACGTGATGATGTTCCATAAAGATTACCTGCTGATTGGCAACTCGGAGCGTACGAACAACTATGCTTTTGAGATGATCAAAAACTTTCTTTTTGAAAGGGGGATCATCAAGAACATCGTTCAGGTCAATATCCCTGCTGAACGTACCTACATGCACATTGACACGATTTTTACCCAGATCAACCACAATCACGTCGTGGGTTACAAACCCATCGTGCAAGACGGCCTGGGGTCGTACGTGGATGTGCATCGCCACACGGGTGAAGAACTGGAATATCCCAGCATCGTGGATTTCCTTCGGGCAGAAATCAACCCGAACATGGAGTTTATCTGGGCCGGTCGCGGAGAAAGCCCGTACCAGGAGCGCGAGCAATGGACCGACGGTTGCAACCTCGTTGCCATCAAACCGGGCGTAGCTGTTACGTATGACCGCAACCCCATCACAGAAAAAGCTTTCAAGGAAGTCGGCTACAAGGTTATTTATGCAGAAAAATTCCTGCGCGACGTGGAAAATGGTAAAATTGACCCTGAAAAAGTGGAAAATACCATCATTACTATCCCGTCAAACGAACTATCCCGCGCCCGCGGCGGTAGCCACTGTATGACCTGCCCTGTTGAAAGAGAGGAGGTTTGATGTTTTTAGGCTTACGAAATTTCAAAAGTTTCGTAAGCCTATGTTATCTGATGTTCTGCTTCCCAGGCTTTGAAATAACGGATTGCATTGATTTTGAGCATCCGCTCCTGCTCGTGGGTGCTTTGGCGCGGCATTTCCAACACCTGACGGTAATGCGGCCATCCATCGGCGTCGCGGCCTTCGAATTCAAAAAAACCGTCTTCGCTCAATAGTCGGCAAACGCCGAGGTGCATCAGGTCCTGCTTTTCTTCTTTGGTGAATTTGGTTTTCCATCTGCCCAGTTCCTGAAGTCCGATCAACATCAGGACGAGATTCAGGTCGGGCAGAGCGTCTTTTCGCATGGCATCTTTGACTAAATGTTGCACATGCAACCACTCAAAATCCAGTTGCCAGTCTTCCATAAGTTACTAATCGTCCACCCTGAATTTAAAGCCTACACCGTGAATATTTTCCACCTTGATCCGATCGTCGAGGCTGAGGTATTTACGCAGTCGTGAGATAAAAACATCCAGGCTTCGGCCCAGGAAGTAGTCGTCTTTGCCCCAGATGGTTTCCAGGATAAAAGAGCGCTTGACCACCTGATTACGGTGCTCGTTGAGCAGTTTGAGCAGGTCGGCTTCCTTTTGAGTCAGTGTTTCGGCATAGCCATCTGTTGTCAGGCTCAGGTTTTTATAGTCGAAACTGTAATGGCCAATGCTGACGGGCGTGTTGGTACGCGGTACATTGGCGTATTTGCTCCGGCGCAGAAAAATTTCAATTTTAAGCAGCAACTCTTCAATGCTGAAGGGTTTGGTCATGTAATCGTCGGCGCCAATGGTCAGGCCGTGAATACGGTCTTGTTTCATGCTTTTGGCGGTCAGGAAGATAATGGGCACCTGTTCGTCGCGTTTGCGGATTTCCTGCGCCAGCGAGAAGCCATCTACTTCCGGCAGCATCACGTCCAGTATGCAAAGGTCGAATTTTGCACCGGATTGAATGGTTTGCATGGCCTTGCCCCCGTCTTCGCAGTAGGTGACTTCGTAACCATTTAATTCGAGGTTGTCGCGGGTGACGAAGCTGAGGCTTTCATCATCCTCCACGTAAAACAGGTGTGCTTTAGAATCGGCCATTTTGAAATGTTTGCTTGATAAGTTTTGGTTATTGATCGGGCAAACTTACTCTTTTTCACTTTTGCCTTTCAAAAAAACTCAAAAACAGTTGACCTAATTTCCAAACATCCTCGAATGAGTTGTAAAGCGGCACCGGAGCCAGGCGGATAACATTAGGTTCACGCCAGTCGCTGATGGCCCCGTTTTCTTCAAGATATTTAAAGATTTCCCGCCCGCGCTCGTCGGTAAGCAGCGAAATCTGACACCCGCACTGGTCTGGATTGGCCGGGGTAATGATTTTACAAAAACCGTATTGCTCATTCACTTCTTCCAGAATATGGCGCATAAAACCGGACAGCAAAAGGCTTTTGGCGCGTAGTGCAGGCATGCCTGCGGCGTCGAACAAATCCAGACTGGCTTTATGAGCGGCAAAACTGAATATCTGGGCATTGCTCAATTGCCAGCCTTCAGCACCGCGCATGGGTTTGAAGCCTTTGCGCATCTGAAAGCGTTCAGATTCATCGTGCCCCCACCAGCCGCCAAATCGCGGCAAATCAGGGTTGTTGGCATGGCGCTCGTGGACAAAACACCCGGATGGACCGCCTGGTCCTGAATTCAGGTACTTATAACTGCACCAGACCGCAAAATCCGGCCCCCAGTCGTGTAATTGCAGCGGGACGTTGCCAGCAGCGTGCGCCAGGTCAAAACCCACGCAGACGCCAAATTTTCGCGCAGTAGCGGCTATGCGTTCCAGGTCATAAAGTTGCCCCGTGTAGTAATTCACGCCGCCAAACATAATCAGCGCCAGTTGGTCGGCTTCCCGTTCGATGGCTTCAATAATATCTTCCGTTTTCAGGGCTTCTTCCCGGCCTGACGCCCCCTGAAGTTCGATGATGGCGTCGTCTGGGTCGAAGCCATGCCAGCGTACCTGCGTTTCAACCGCGTACTGGTCGCTGGGGAATGCGCCCGCCTCCATCATAATCTTGTATTTGCCCCCGCGCACAGGCCGGTAAAAAGAGACCATCATCAGGTGCAGGTTGACGGTCAGGGTATTCATGATGACAACCTCATGCGGCAGTGCGCCGACCAGACGAGCCGCCTGCGGCGTCAAAAATTTGTGGTAGTGCATCCAGGGGTGTTCGCCTCGGAAGTGCCCTTCTACGCCGTAAGTCCCCCACTGATCCAGTTCTGCATGGAGTGCTGCGCGAACCGTGTCTGGTTGCAAGCCCAGCGAATTACCACAGAAGTATAAAGCGGGCTGCCCCTCATGCTGAGGGAAAATAAAACGCTGCCGAAATCCGGCTAAAGCATCAGCGTTGTCCAGATTTTGTGCGTATTCCAGACTGTTGACGTAGTTCATGATTGTTTTGAAATGAATTGAAGATGAAACAAAAAAGACGTTTCAGGAAAGGTTAATTCAGACTTCATACTGGCTTAACGGGAATGTCGGGCGGCAATATCCAAATTTGCAGAAAATAATTGGTTGTTCATTTTTATACAGCCTTCAATTTGTATCTGATGCGATCCACACACCCGCGCCTTTTCTCTGTACAAAGCCGTCACTCTTTCGGCACATTACGGGCCTTTTATCGAAGTCAGTTCAGGCCCCGGCAGTTTGCAAGCCTTTTGCTGCGAACGCTGGCGCGGGTTCTTGCATTTTTCACCACGACTTTTTCTTCTAACAGCCAGACGCTCAGGCGCGCATTCTCCTTGTTGTCATACGCGACCGGCGCATTAATGAGTGCGCTATACATGATCTGGCTTTTCCGGGATATCATGTTCAATACCATTCGATAGAGCATGAACCTGTTTTTTTACTTCATTACAATTTGAAAATCCATGAAACGCGAACTGGATATTGTTGTGATTTCAGATGTTCACCTTGGCGCCTCCAGGTGTCGTGCCGAGGAACTGTTGAAATACCTAAAAAGTATTCAACCTGAAATGCTGGTGTTGAACGGCGATATTTTCGATATGGGAAAGTTCCGTAAAAACAATTTCCCGACACAGCATCTGGAAGTGATTCGACGGGTACTTAAAATGGCGCTGAACGGAACCAAAGTCTATTACCTGACCGGCGAGTGCGATCAAGGGTTGCGGCAATTTGAGGATACCGGATTTGGGCCGGTGAATGTAAGAAGCCACCTGGTGTTCAAAGCCGATGGCAAACTGCACTGGATTTTTCATGGCAATTACCTGACAAAAACTTCATCCAAAGGTTGGTCGTGGTTTGGCCCGGCATGGCGATTTATCGGCGGGCTCTTTCGCAAATCCGGGTTCGTTAATCAGCATTTGCGTAAAATGCCTCGGTCGGTCACTGATTTTGAAGACAAAATAGTAGAAATAGCGGCTGAAAAAGGCTTTGATTATGTCATTTGCGGGCATATTCATCATCCGCAACAACTGAGATTACAAGCCCAAAATGGCAAAGTTGTCCATTACCTGAACAGCGGCGACTGGATAGAACACGGGACGGCACTGGAGTATCGTACCGGACAATGGTGCATATATCACGACAATGAACATTATTTTGGCGCTATCAGTCCGCGGTTGCAAGTTCGTTCCAAGACAGGAAAATCAAATCTGCGCAACCTGGATGGATTGTTGTCGTCAACCAGCAGCGCCACGGCTGCTCTGGATGCCCTTTGAAATCTAACTGGTTAGGTCGCGCTAATACACCCGCATAACTGCCACCCCTGACCAAGTCGGTTGAATACTGTACTTTGCAGCCGTTTGTACTAACCTCACTGCGGACGTGCTGGCAAGAATTCTACTTTTGGTATTTATACCCGTTTTAGGGCCGCTGATGGCCCAACACGACTCTACGTTAATGCTCTCCCCCGAACGATTGAGCGAGGGCGATATACGCGTGCGCGAAGCCGCGCGAAGCGATATTATGGTGAGCGTTGCAACACTTGCCGAAGAGGTAGTTTCAGAGCAGCCATTTACCGTTTGGGTCATAACAGCCGATGATATTCTGCGCAATGGTTATGTGACATTGGGCGATGTTTTACGCGCTGCGCCTGGAATACGCGTCAGCCAACCCGGCAATGCCCAGGAAGGCGAGACCTTCCTGATGAGGGGGATGGCCGGAAATCAATACACCAAAATTTTGCTGAATGGCGTCGCTATCAAGCCATCTGTTGCGCAGGGTATGCCTATCGGAGCACAATTGCCTATTCGACAGGCTGAACGTATTGAAATCATGTACGGGCCTGCATCCGGATTATATGGCAATGAAGCTTGTGCAGGTGTCATCAACATTATATTGAAAGAGTCAGAGCGACCGGTGTTTGTTCAGGCTGATCTTTCATTTAACCTGGATTATAACAGTATTGATTTGATGTTTGGCGGGCGGGCCGGCAAGGACAAAAATATTTTCAAATACAGTTTGTATGGTCGCAGTACGGGTCGAGGCGGGAGTGATGTGTATAATGACCTTGCGCCATATCGCATTAGTAATCA
>JADZBJ010000043.1 GCA_020852155.1 Saprospiraceae bacterium
GTCGGCGTCGAAATTCAACTCAGGTTTGGGCTGATTTTGCAGTGGATATTGCCAGCGATCTTCCCAGTTGTGCGACATTTCAAAGGGTGAACTGATGACTTCAATGGCCAGTTCGGCTATTTCAGGGTTTTCATGATGCAGAAAAAACGCCTGACTTAACGGCAACCCCTGGCTGGCCTGAGTATGGGCTTCGCTGACCATTTTGCCGTAGCGCACGTTCTCAAAACTGCTAATGGAATCCTCTATGTCGGCCAGCAGGTATTCACCAACCGTGATGCCTTCGTTAGGTAGCACCTGATCGCCGAATTGTACCAGCAAGCGCACAATATCGCGCTCCTGAACATCATGGTGCGTGGCGGAATCGGTGCGCGGTGGCGCTGTCCGCGGGGGAGTTGTTTGTGTTGGGTCGTCGGGCCAATCGTACGCATCGCTGCCGGTGGGCGCCGGTTCGGTGGGCCAGTCATCGCTGGCCGGTGCATAGGCTGGACCGCTGTCGCTGGCTGCTCCGGGTTGTCGGGATGCTTTTTGCTCCCGTTTTTTCAGGTCCTGATTGATGAGTTTATTGCTTTCGCTGATCAGAATTGACTCATCTATGGCCATCAGGCTGGAACATTCCTTCAGGTAAATGCTCCTTTTGATCGGGTCTGGAATTTTCGCGATACTCGAAACGATGTCCTTGACCAGTCCTGCTCGTTTGATCGGATCGCCTTTGGTTTCGTCGAGTAATAAATCTGTCTTGAAAAAGATGAAATCCCGCGCATGATCGGTCATGTATTGCTGCATGGCCGGGCCGCCGAATGCCTGCACATAACTGTCGGGGTCATGGCCGTCTGGCAGCAGGCAGATTTTGACATTCAGGTCTTGTTCCAGTGCCAGATCTAATCCACGCAGTGCTGCTTTGATGCCGGCAGCGTCGCCATCGTACAGGATTTTCAGGTTGCTGGTGTTGCGCCGAATCAGTTGTAATTGCCCTTCGGTCAGGGACGTTCCGCTACTGGCCACTACATTTTCAACACCCGCCTGATACAGCGAAATCACATCCATGTAGCCCTCAACCAAAATACATTCATCGTATTGACGAATGGACTTTTTAGCCTGAAATGCGCCGTAAAGGATCTTATTTTTTACATAAATTTCCGTTTCAGGACTGTTTATGTATTTCGGAACCGTTTTATCGGACGACATGGTTCGCCCGGCAAAAGCAGCCACTTTCCCGGAAAGATTGTGGATGGCAAACATGACACGCCCCCGGAAAAAATCCCGATGCCCGTCCTGGCTGCACAGTCCGACTTTTTTCAACAACTCTACGTTATGGCCTGTGGCTTTGGCGCGGCGCAGAAGCAGGTCACGCTCATCGGGGGCATAACCGAGGCCGAATGCGCGGATGGTATCTTCTCGCAGGCCTCGCTGCCGAAAATACGACAAGGCGACGGATTTACCTTCGTCGGTGTCAAAAAGTTGTTCCTGAAAATGTTGTAAACCGAAATCGTTGACGATGTACAGCGAATCGGCCAGTTGCATTTCAGCGATTTGCTCTGGCGTGCGCTCAACTTCCTGAATCTGGATATTGTATTTTTTAGCCAGCCAGCGAAGCGATTCCTGAAAGCCCATTTGTTCATGTTCTTTCAGGAAAGTGATGGCATCGCCTTTTTTTCCGCATCCGAAACACACGAAAATATTGCGTGCCGGATTAACATTGAACGAGGGTGTACGCTCGCCATGAAACGGACAAAGCCCGATGAGGTTGGTACCGCGGCGCTTGAGCGTCACGAACTCCTCAACGACATCCTCGATGCGCGTGGCATCCAGGATTTCCTGAACTTGTCTGGGTGGAATCATGCTGAAGGCGAAGGTAAATCAACGCCTACAACTCTGTGAGTTTATACTTGATAATTACCCGGCGAATTTTGTTGGCCCATTCAGGGTCGCGTGCATAACCAGGCTCTTTTTTTTCCGGGTTGGCCTTCATGCCATCCAGAAAACAATCATAATCACGAGCCGGACAAGCCAGCGCATCGCGATACCATTTGCGGCTACGCAGGAATTTTGCAAAATCCCGAACAGCCTCGCGTGGACTGGCATATTGGCGGAAAGCCGTCATTTGGCCTTCGTGCCACATCATGAATTTCTTGCCTTTCCACTCTTTAGTGGCTTTCATGCCGAAAGGGTTATTCGCGTTTTGATATAAAAAACTGCTGAATCCGGCAGATTCCAGAATGGCCAAACCGATAAAAAAGGTGGCTGGAACCTTCTGTTCTTTTTCGAGCAACATGGCTTCTTTCATGAAATCTTCCACCAGAGCAGGGCTTGAGCCAAACGAGTCGGCTACTACTTTGGCAACATTTTTCAGGCTGGAATTCAGTTCAACAACAACAGGCGCTGTCGTTTTTTTAGAACTGGAAGTTTTTTTCTGCGCAAAGAGCGGTGCAGAAAATGAAATCAGAAGAAGCAGAAATAACGGTAAGTGTTTGCTTTGAAAAACCATGTATTAATATGAGTTGTGTGTTTCTGTGAGTTGGTTGGCCAGTTGGTTATTTGTTTAGTTGGTTATTTGTGTAATTGGTTATTTGTTTAGTTGGTTATTTGTGTAATTGGGGATTTGATTCGCCCTATTAAACTAAACAAATAACCAATTACACAAATAACCAATTAACCAAATCCCCAATAATCAGCCCTCCAAAAAAGTTTCCCTTAGACGACCATAAAAACCAAAGTCACATGGTCAAAAAAGCAACGTGAAATGCCCGTTAATTCACCATAATATTCTGAAAATCAAAAATTTACCACTAACCACTTACCACTTACCTCTAATCAATGTATCGCTTAGTCAGCCCGCCGTAGTAGTCTATTCGACGATCGCGGAAGAAGGGCCAGATGCGGCGCACATCTTCGGTGCGTTGCTTGTCAATTTCGATCACCACATTTTCTTCCTGGTCAGCACTGCTCAGGTGCAGCACTTCGCCCTGGGGGCCTGCCACGAAACTTTGTCCCCAGAATTGAATGCCGCCCGTAACGCCGGTCCAGTCAGGTTCTGTTCCCACCCTGTTCACCGTGATGACCGGCAAGCCATTTGCGACGGCATGGCCGCGCTGGATGGTAAACCAGGCGCCGTGCTGACGTTCTTTTTCTGAAGGCGCGTCGCTGCTTTCCCAGCCGATGGCTGTTGGATAAATCAGCATTTCAGCACCGGCCAGGGCCATCAATCGAGCGGCTTCGGGATACCATTGATCCCAGCAAACGAGTACGCCCAATTTTCCAACCGACGTTTGAATGGGGTGAAAACCGAGATCGCCCGGCGTGAAGTAAAATTTCTCGTAGTAAGCCGGGTCGTCGGGGATGTGCATTTTGCGGTATTTACCCGCTACGCTGCCGTCTTTTTCAAAAACGACAGATGTGTTGTGGTATAAGCCCGGCGCGCGTTTTTCAAACAAAGAGGTAACTAACACAACGCCATGTTCGCGGGCGGCGGCGGAAAATACTTCCGTATCAGGGCCGGGTATAGGTTCGGCCAGGTCAAACATAGCCGTTTCTTCGGCCTGACAAAAATAGATGCCGCAGTGAAGTTCCTGCAAAATGACCAATTGCGCACCTTGGCGAGCGCAGTCGGCGATACCGGCGATGGATTTGCGAATGTTATCGGCTTTGTCGCTGGAGCAGCTTTGCTGTACGAAGCCTATTTTGAGTTTTGTCATAAGTAATAGTCTGTTCCGTCCGGAAATGGCGGACAAAAGTAGCGACTTTGCAATAGAGTTGTTGCGCATCCGACCTTCTGCAAAAGGAAATTTCAAAAACGTCTGTGAAAACTTGCCTGGGGTATTGGATGGCTGACTGTGTTCATGTACGTTTGCCAGTAAATTTTTTTCAATATGCCACAACAGTACGATGCCATTGTAGTCGGCTCCGGAATTTCAGGGGGCTGGGCAGCTAAGGAACTCACCGAAAAAGGGTTGAAAGTACTCCTGCTCGAACGCGGTAAAGACGTCAAACACGTGACGGATTACGATACCGCGACCAGAAAAATCTGGGAGTTCCAACACCGCGGTACCCTGACCAATGAAATGAAAGCCACTCACCCGGTGCAGAAACGCGACTATCCGTACTCTGAATTCAAACCTGACTGGTGGGTCAATGACCTGGAATGCCCATATACCGAAGTCAAGCGTTTTGACTGGTATCGCGGGTTTCATGTCGGCGGTAAATCGCTGATGTGGGGACGCCAGAGCTATCGCTGGAGCCACTGGGATTTTGAAGAAAATGCCAAGGATGGTTACGGTGTGGATTGGCCTATCCGCTACGACGATCTTGCCTCGTGGTATGATTATGTTGAAACATTCGCTGGTATTTCCGGCTCGATAGAGGGCATGGCTCAATTGCCTGACGGTAAATTTTTGCCGCCCATGGAAATGAATATCGTCGAAAAAGATGTTGCTGCGCGTATTAAAAGTAAATACGAACACCGCCGTATGATTATCGGACGTGCCGCCAACCTGACAGAACCGCACAACGGCCGAGGCGCTTGCCAATACCGCAACCTGTGCAGCCGTGGATGCCCGTTTGGCGCGTATTTCAGCACGCAATCAGCCACATTGCCAGCCGCTGTCGCTACCGGAAATCTCACGTTACGCCCGTTTTCTGTGGTTAGTCAAATCCTTTATGATAAGGATAAAAAACGCGCCAAAGGCGTGTTAGTGATTGATGCCGAAACCATGCAAACCATTGAATATCAGGCAAAAGTCATTTTTGTCTGCGGTTCTACCTTGGGCTCTACACACCTGTTGCTGAATTCTATCGAAATGGGCGGCCTGCCGGATGGACTGGGCAACACCAGCGGCCAATTGGGTCATAACCTCATGGACCACCACTTCCGTTGTGGAGCATCTGGCGACGTCGAAGGCTATGAAGATAAAATCATTTATGGCCGTCGCGCTAATGGCGTTTACATTCCGCGTTACCGCAACTACTTCGGCGATAAACGCGATTACCTGCGCGGATTCGGTTATCAGGGTGGCGCAGGCCGCGATGGCTGGAGCCGTAACGTAGCGGAAATGGGCATCGGCGCCGATTTCAAAAAAGAATTGACAGAACCAGGCAAGTGGACAATCGGTATCACCGGTTTCGGTGAAATGCTGCCTTACCACGACAATAAAGTCACCATTGACAAAACAAAAAAGGACAAATGGGGTCAGTACGTCCTGTCCATTGACTGCGAACTGAAGGAAAATGAAAAGAAGATGCGCAAGGACATGATGAACGACGCAGCCGAAATGCTGGAAGCGGCGGGCATCAAAAACGTGCGCACCTGGGACAATGGCTCCGTCCCCGGCATGGCTATCCACGAAATGGGCACAGCACGCATGGGTAAGGATCCTAAAACATCCGTCCTGAACCGTTGGAATCAAATGCACGATGTGCCGAATGTGTTCGTGACCGACGGCTCCTGCATGACTTCCGCTGCTTGCCAAAATCCTTCGCTGACTTACATGGCTCTCACAGCTCGCGCTGCTGATTATGCCGTGAAAGAATTGAAAAAAGGCAATCTGTAATCTAACCACGACTTTAGTCGTAGGGCCACAAACATCAACCCATGACTGAAGTCATGGGCGAATCATTACCCCGCGACTTTAGTCGTGGGGCCGTTACGCTACACAGGATCACCGAATAGCTTTGCTGTTTCGTGATCCTGTTTTCATATCTACACTCTTTCGCATGTCAAGGTTTTTCTTCCTGCTTGTTTTTGTTCATTTTCTGGCTGCGGCCACAGCACAATCATCCAAAGACCGCGCCGTCCTTGATGCCGAGCAGGCGCGCTTTGATGCTATGACCCGCCGCGATACGCAATACCTGAAAAAAGTGCTGTCAGACGATCTGATATACGTCCATTCCAATTCATTGACGGAGTCCAAGCAACAGCATTTGCATGCCATTTCGACAGGAAAGATCATCTATGAAAAAATGACGCGAGAGGCAAATACTGTCGTTCGCCGATATGGAAAGACGGCCCTGACCAATGGTATTGTTGGCGTGAAAGGTCAACTCAACGGTACAGCGTTTGATATTCGAATCCGATACGCCGCGACGTACCGGAAAAAGCACCACCAGTGGAATCTGGTTAATTGGCAAAGCACCCGAATGAATTAAACGGGTGGTATAGACAGGGAACCCCTGACGGGGTTTTTGTGGTGTTGTTGAATCGGATTCTATAAACAGGAAACCCCTGACGGGGTTTTTGTGGCATTGTTGAATCGAAATCTATAAACAGGGAACCCCTACGGGGTTTTTGTGGCATTGTTGAATCGAAATCTATAAACAGGGAACCCCTACGGGGTTTTTGTGGCATTGTTGAATCGAAATCTATAAACAGGGAACCCCTGACGGGGTTTTTGTGGTGTTGCTGAATTGGAATCTATAGACAGGGAACCCCTGACGGGGTTTTTGTAGCGACGATCATTTAACGTAAAAAAAAGCCCCGGCGCTTTCGCCGAGGCTAACCAAATCAAACTTTCTATAAAGATTCTTATACCCTGATTTCCTTGATTTTCAAGGATTTGCAGACGCGATTTGTTCAAAATCACTTTGGGTTGACAAGTTGTCTCAATGTTTGTGCATGAGGCGCTCATAATCAAGGAAATACAAAACCTTGAGCGAAAGGCTGTTGCTGCCTTGAAAATCCATCAGGTGACCAGCGTTATACAGGTAATTATGGCGCACGTTGTAGCCGCCTTTCTGATCGCCAATGAAATTTTTATAAACCAGCAAGACATCGCTGCCCGGAGCAAAACGCCAGGTTACCACAAAGTCAATATTGAAAAAGTTAGCGGCGATATCATTCAAGGGTTCACCAGAAGCGGATGTGCCTGTGTAGGTTGTATTCGTCAGATTTCCTGAGTTATTCAGGGTGTAAAAACGAGTGTATTCTGACTTTTTCCAGTAATGGCGGCTGTATAAGGCCACGTTCAATTTGTTGGAGAACGCATAATTGACATTTACGTCATTGTTGAATCCTGTCACATCACGACGGCCCATAATGATCGAAGTGCCATCATAGCCAATGGCTTCTGAATAAATTTCATCTGACCAAAGACCACCTATTTCATTGTTGCCGATTTCACGGCCGTAGCCAATACCAATAGTGAGTTTGTTGGATGCGCGCCAGCGGAATCCAGCGTAAATTTCAGAATAGTAGCGATTATCCTGAATGAATTTCCGGCCACCTACATTGGCGTAAAAAATCAGTTTTTTGCGGTTGTCAGAATTATACCACATCCAGAGTCCGGTACCTGCCGGAATTTGGTAGTAATGTTCAAAGTCGAAGGTACGCGGCTCGAAGTAGTCCCTTTCACCCCAGGGTGAAGTATTCAGGTTCATCCCGAAGTTGTGGAACGACTTGGTATTTCCACCAAAATTAAATCCGAAACTGGTTTGCGTCCATTCGCCGAAAGGTTTGTACAAACCACCATTGTACATCCATGCACTCGACCAGAAATTATTCAATTTGCACCAGGGCTTGTAGCGGCTGTAATTGATCCAGGCGACGTGCGCCATTTCATTAGGGCTATACAGGAGGCCCAGATCGTTCGGGTTGTATTGATCGCTTTCAATGTTGATATTAGAACCCCATTGCAGGTTTCCGCTTGTTTTGGAAACATCCAGGTAAGCAGTAAAGCCATTTTCAGCCTCGGTTTCATGTTGGCGCGTGCTGTACACCAGTTTACCGGAGGTAGTATAACTCTGGGCTTTGTTTTTAAGGCTGAATAAGAGGCCGGTTACGTTGGCGTCTGTTCCGGAACCGGAGCGCATCACATTGGTATTAATGAGCGTCAGTGACGAGTTGTTTTTCAGGTTTTGGTCAAATACGATGATGTTTTTGTTGGTCAATGGCGCTACCTGCTCCCTTACATTGCCATTTTCGCCGTCATTAGTGGTTTCATATTCTGCGGATTCAACGGCATTGAAAAGCCCTACGCCAAGTCCTTTTTGGGTTCGACCTGAAATTTTGGTCGCGTTCAACAGCTTTTGGTTCGCGCCGACACGACGGGAATAGAACAAACCGCCTTTATTGAACAATTCTGTGCCTTCCGTGAAAAACGCGCGATTTTCATTAAAACGAACTTCAAAAGGCGAAAGATTCAGGACAAAATTGTCTGTCCGCACCTGCCCGAAATCCGGGATGACCGTTGCGTCGAGCGTAAAGGCTTCGTTGATGCCATATTTAATATCCATGCCATACGCGTACGGATAAGCCCATCCGCTATGCGGGGCCGTAGGAAGATTGTAAACATTGTTGGCGTAAGTAGCGACGAAAGGCGTAGCGCTCAGGCGAAGTGGCGCTTTAATATTGGAAACGCCTTGCAAAATGCCCATTTGATTGAGCGAACCGTTGATTTCGGCTTTTACCTCATTCCAGCTGTCGGTTTCGTTGCGACGTTTGACGGTTCGGTATAAATTCATGCCCCATTCCTGAATGTCTTTTTTCGGGAAACGCAGCGCAGAATAAGGAATTTCAATTTCAGCCACCCAGCCTTCCGGCGTGATGTGCGCTGCTGAATTCCATACGGCATCCCAGCCACTGTCTTCGCCATCGGGGTCACCATTGTCGGGGTTGGCATTGGCCAATGAATATTTTGAATCAAACTGTACGTTGTCGGGCGTAACACCGAATTTGATAGCATTTTGGCCGTCGCGATAAGCGTCAATGATGATGCTGAAAGCGTCGGTGTTTTCCAGTTCATCGCGTTTGGACAGGCGATGGAAAATTGAATCCGGGTGTGTGTCAAGGCATTTTACGCCGACATACATCGAAGCGTTATCGTAAATGATTCGAACTTCGGTACGTTGAGTGGCGGGTTTGCCGGGTGTTGGCCAGAGGAATACAAAATCGGAAGCGACGGATGCAGCAGCCCAGGCAGGCTCGTTGAGGTCGCCGTCAATGGTCATTTTTTCCTGGATTCTGGTGGCTTGGAGGGTGCGTTTGGGCGCCATTTGTACTTGTGCAAAAATCGAGGCAGTACAACAGCAGCAAAGGAGGAGTGCAGCGAAAAACTTCATACGTTAGTCAGTCAGGTTGATTTGTCAGGCAAAAGACGACCATGATTTCAAAACGTTGCACTACATCGCCGAAAGTGTTGTTTTTTCTGACGAACAACTTGTAAACGGTACTGATGGTGGCGGGAGAAGGGTAGGAGAGGGCTTTCACGGCGTACCGCGAAACATCATTTTAATCTCGGTGTCAAATGCGCGTGCGACAGCCTCCCGACGCACCTTGAACGAAGGCGTGAGCATGCCGTTTTCGGCCGTCCAGGGTTCGTGTAACAATTCAAAAGCGCGGACTTTTTCGATGGCGCCGAGGCGCGTTTGGTTGATGCGCTCAATTTCCTGCTGAATCAGTTTTTTGATTTTCGGATTAAGCGCCATGAATTGAGGCGCTGTCCAGTGTACGCCGTGCTCCTTGCTCCAGATTTCCAGTTGAACAAAATCAGGCACAATCAAAGCCGCCACATGTGGCTGATTAGCGCCTAAAATCAGGCTTTGACTGATGAAGGGCGACTCGTTCAGTTTCTGCTCAACGTAGGCCGGAGCGACGAATTTACCACTGGAAGTCTTGAAAATCTCGCTTTTTCGTCCTGTAACCTTTAAAAACCGCTTGTGTTCCACTTTGCCCAGATCGCCGGTTCGAAACCAGCCGTCGTCGGTAAAACGACTGCGCGTTTCCTCCTCCAGACCGGCATAGCCCATCATCACATTGGGGCCGCGCACTTCAATTTCGCCATCTTCGCGATCCTCTTCTGGTTCGGCGATGCGGACTTCCACACCCGGTGCAACAATACCCACCGAACCGAATCGTACACCGCCCGGTTCAAAACGATTGAAAGCGATAACCGGGCTGGTTTCTGTCAGGCCGTAGCCTTCCCGCACTTCGATGCCAGCGGCGGAGAACAAACGACCCAGCCGTGGCGGCAATGCGGCTGCCCCCACAGCAATATATCTAACCCTTCCACCAAGGCGTTTACGCCAATGTCGAAATACCAGGAAATCAGCCAGCCAGCGTTTGAA